>JACRDF010000030.1 GCA_016212925.1 Desulfomonile tiedjei | reverse complement strand
TCGTTCGTTTGCCCTAAATTGCATCCTCCTAGTATCCGCAACACTCGATACGGGTGGCTGGTTGGGCCTTACCCGACAGGGACTCGCACCCTGCAAGAGATGCCAAGCTGCGCCTGGCGCACTACCAATGCGCTTTCGTACAAGTAAACATGGCGGGCATCGCGCGTCCCGCGGGACCGCCGCCACATTATGGTAGGGCCAGAGCCTGCCCCGGACAGCGATCCGGGGTCCCTGCCGGCCATTGCTAATGTCCGTTCTTAGAACGGGCATTAATATAAGGGCTTCCGCCATAGACAGCGGTGCGGTCAACACCGGTGAAAAGCGCTTGAATCCTGGGCGCAACGCGAATATCATAGATCCAATTCATGGGGAAGGAACCTTCCTCAGAATGGCGGGCGCGTCCAAAAAAAGGAACCTCAACCTCCAGGCCGCTAAACTCCAAACCGTGGGACCCTGATCGGAGAAATGATCGTGTTAGTTACCGATCGATTTCGAATTGAACCGGTTCCGGAAACTGCAATAACTCTATTAATCCTGACTTGAGCATGGGGGTGAAGCATGGCAACAGAAGGTTCCGAGGATTACCGGACATGGCAGAGGCTTTGCCGGGAGGCTCGCGACAAAGGACTGCCGCAGGCCCCTATGGTGGGGTGGTACGATCCGGGGCGCCTCATGCAGACCGGGATCAACATCATTATCTCAACCGCCCTGGGGACACGCTCGGACGTGAGATGGATGGAGGCCGCTACCGGTAGACGTGAAATAATCGAATATAAGGCTCCGGAAGATGAAAAAGAGGGGTTCTGGTTCGATTACATGGCTGATACGGGCGACGGCTGGGACTCGACGAGTCGGATGGCCTACCTGGTGGGAAAACCGTCCATCGCCTTCCAACGCAACAACCAGACTTACCCAACCAATCGGGGGAAGTTTCTCATCCTGGGCGGGGATGAAGTTTACCCCTGTGCGAGCAAGCAAGCGTACAAGGAGAAGCTGGTCAATCCGTTTTGCGCGATGCAGGACCCGCCACGGACTTCAAACGAACCCAAACCTGACCAGGCAGATCTTTATGCAATTCCCGGGAATCATGATTGGTACGACGGCCTTGTCAGCTTCATGCGACAGTTTCAGCAGGGCCGTGACATCAGCATTTGGCGCACCAAGCAGTGTCGCAGCTATTTCGCGCTGAAGCTGCCGTGCAACTGGTGGTTATGGGGCGTTGACACCCAGCTTGAAGCGGACATCGACTGGCCGCAGGTTCAGTTCTTTCAGTATGCTGCACGCAAAATGAGGGATGATGAACAGAATAACCTCATCGTTTGCACTGCTGAGCCCTATTGGATTTACGCGAACATGTACCAAGACGAGGAAAAGAAAAGGCAACTTTACAACAATTTGAGTTTCTTACTTGGTCCCAAGGTGCTTGGCACGAAACCGGCCAACCTGTATCTCTCTTTGTCCGGCGATCTCCATCACTATAGACGCCATGTGGACGAGTGTAATCCCAATCGGCACAAAATAGTGGCAGGCGGCGGCGGGGCCTTCTTGCATCCTACACACGATTGTGAACTCGTGCAGCGAATATTGGTAAGCGAAATCGCCCGTGTCGGCGAAGAAGACCGGGAAGCCGTACGCATGAGTAAAGCTGCCGAACGCTCATCCGCTAAGACAAATCAGCTCGAACACGACCAGGACCTTCCGGTGTGTAGCAAAGTGACTGATTACAAGCGACTCGGACGAGACAAGTGCGGCACCAGTGGTCCCGAGGATGACCGTTCGGAGGACCGCCCGCTTGCGCCAAACCGTGCGGATGATCAAACGACTGAACACATTTTTCGGTTGGAAGCGCAATTTCCTAGTGAAATGGAATCGCGAAGGCTTTCACGATGGATCCCGGCGTTTATCGGTTTCAATCTTCAGTTTGGAGTGGTCACTGCGCTGGTTTACGTGATAATCGCCGCTCTGATGCTGGATCTAACCGACAAGTGCGGCAACCTGGGGCCGTTTGTGCATCGTTCCTGGATGGGGCTGGCCGTGATTGGAGCCGCTCACGTCGCGGTTTACAGGTACCTTTGTGATGAGAGACGCGGCAATACATTTCGGTGGTTGTGGGGCGGAGGCCACGGGGTGATACAGTTTTTTGCGGCTTATGGAGTGGTTTGTGGCTGGTCTATGCTCGCCATGAGTTACGGTTCCCTGGGTAAGTGGGCTTGCCTTTTGGTGGGCATCCCCGCATCCGGATATCTACTAGGGTCGACCTTGCTGGGCGTTTGGTTTTTCCTGTCTCTCAACATTTGGAAGGTAAATCAAAATGAGGCTTTTTCGGCCCTGCGCAGTACGGATTACAAGAACTTTCTGAGAATGTGCATTAAGCCCGATGGTTCATTGGTGATTTACCCGATTGGGCTAAGGACGCTCCACGAGGACGCGGTCTTGATTGAAGACCCGATTACGATTCGTCCCCGAAAGGCTAAGGAGCGTTCTCAGACTGGAACAGGCTCAACAGCCGTTCAATCAGAATGACATGGAGAAATTAAGTGGTGGCGGCGCACCGATTTCAACCGCGGAAAAGCCGAAATTATAGAAATGATCCCATATGGTTATTTCTCCTGTTTTGGCGTTTCAGCCAGCTTGCCGCCAAGTCGCTTTCAATCGGCCCTACTCCCATGTCGTTCATGGGTCGCAACGGTTGTCGCCGTAATTCCCGACAAAGACGAACTCATAGGGCAGGTTCAGGACTGGTGACGCTCCCAATAGAAGCCTGGATTTTTTATTGACCGGCCACCCCACAACAAGGTAGACTGACTCTTGCAGGGGCTTCTACTCACTAATCCGCTTTAACACCGCCGGATGGGGCGTCATCAGAGGTCTGGCCTTATGGTCGGAATCGGGGGGTTGTGATGAACGGCGGCCATAGAATTGTGCTGTTTGCATCTGTTGCAGCGATATTGATCTATGTCCCCATAAGTGCTTGGGGTCAGTTTAGAGCGTCACCAGGACCACCCCCGCCGCCGCTGCTGCCTATATTCCCGTATCCCACTCCACTCCCTCCCCTTTCGAACACGGGGCTCTTTAATAGTAGATCATTAGATCTGCCTAAAGATTTCGGGAAAAGTCCATTTGAGCCTTTGCAGCCGCTGCCGGTCCCTAAAGTGGCCGAACCTTCCCCTCTATATATGGATCCCGGTGAGGGGCGCGAACCAGGAGTGGCCGATATTCCAACACCGAGTGACGTGCCGCAGATTACACGAATCCCTTCCCTCGATGAGCTGAGACAGATGCGGAAACGTTAAAATAGTGCTGTAATTGAAAAAAGGGGGCGTCGCATCGCAAAAAAAGCCCATTGCTGTTATGGGGGAGAGAGCCATGGCCTATAAGTCAACCGTTATCGCGGCTGTGATGGTCCTGTTTTTTTGCACTTGTCTGTGCAGTACGATAAGTGCGGATCAGTTAGAGTATGAACAACAGCGGTTGGCAGCAAGGGCCCGCGAGCTGGACTCCCGCGCTGCTAATCTACGACAATTAAGACTGCAAATCACGAACGACATCGACGCTCTGGACAGAAAGTTTAAAGAGCTGAGCCGGAGAAAAACGGCGGCAAGAAACTTACAACTGGATTTTGCTAGCTACAATCTTTGCCCTAGAGGCGAACCTTACCACAGATGCAGTCACGGGGACCGGAAAAAATGGTGGCGGGATCAGCAATACGCTAATGCGCTGAGGGGTCTCGATGAATGGGAAAACAAACTATTAGCCTACAAGACGAGGTTGCAGGAGCGAAGAAGCCGCTACGAAGAGAAGGTCCGTCAGCTCTCGGAAGATAACCAGAGGCTTGCACTGGACGTGCAAAAGCTTGTCGTGAAGGCTAAGCAATCCTTCCCTCCGGTCAGACATATCTCCCAACTCAAGAACGAGATCAAACAGTCGCAGACGAGACACCAAGAAAGAGCTATCGAGTCAAAAGAAGCCAACAAACGCCTTCACGAGAGCCTCCAACTGGAAAAGAGACAACTGTCTCAGCGGGACAAACTCAAAGCGCGATTGGACGAACTGAGGGTCAACCCGACCGTATTTGAAATCGAACGGCAGACTCGCGAAGCGGTCGAAGGTTGCAGGAGGGTCTTGAGTTGGGCCCGCGAGGAGTCGAAATGGAGGGTAGCAATAGCAATGGTAAAGGCTTTAGACGACCTGCTTCTGCCTCCCGAACGGAGCGAAGTGGCGAAACATACACACGAAGCGATCATCGAAACTGTACGGGATTCCATGGAGAGCGATTTACGACGCTTGCCTCCTGCCCTTGCTCAAAACCAAGGTATTAACGAGTTAATTTCAGAATATGGTGAAAAACCGGAGAACACGCTCAAGCGCCTATTGAATTGGAGGCTGCCCGATGCGGACGTCAGGGATTTCATCGAAGATGTAGTAAAAGCCCGGAAGGGGGATCAGTCCGATGACCGGAGATGAGGGGCGCCCCATAATGATTCCCTGCCAAGATCAAAGTGGGCTGGACACTTTTACTCTCCTTTGGGTCATGGTCTTAGTGCTTTTGGGACTACTGATCTTAGCCGGCTGTTCACGCGTGGCAGACGAGGCTGCATGCACGTGTCAATCTCTTTATGAACGGCCATCGCTCGATGACAAATTTTTGAACCAGATTATGAAATCCTGTCAGGCGGCAGGCTTCAACTGTGAGGGTGGACGCTGTATCCAAATGCTAATGGAACGCTGTGATCGTGAACAGGAACGAAAGTTTAAGGAAATGTCCGCACAGCTGAACATTGCTAATGGACGGAACGCCGAGCTGAAACAAGAAATTGAGAAAGCCTCACGAGAAGTTGAACGTATGGAAAATACCGTTAAGCGGGGCAGGAAAGGGCTGGAAAAGGCATCGGCCGTAATCAGGAATGTCGAGAATGCCGCGGCAGAGCAGAAAACACAAATGGAGCACAGGAAGGCAGAGTTTCTTAGAACGTGTAAGAGGCTTATAGACCCCCAACGTTGCGATGATTTCGTGCAGTCTATTACCGACAAGAGATCAACCCGGACTCCATCCTCGGCGACACAGAAAGGACCCAAGTTGGTCCCGGAAGACCGGTTCAAGACCTTCAACAGAGCATTTCCTGACTTTGGCAAAGAAGAGTTTCATCTTGCTAATGATGACTTGTATCCAGACTTCATCAAGAACGTGTCTGCCGGAGGTACGTGGACCGAGTTTCTCGCCGTATATAAGGAATTTGTCGAGTGGTGGATCGACCAGGGGTCTCCCCGTGAATCTGGAATAAAGCTGTGGGAGGACTTTCTAGACGATCTGCCGGAGTCGATCGTACGACTCTCCATGCTGTATCACGATCACTATGTGACTGATGAACAGGATGAAATGATGGCATTTTACGACTTCCCCATCGATTACTATGAACATGGGCTCCAAAATAGACCGTTTGTCGAAAATGAGTGGAAGCAATACTTCGAGAAATGGGATTACCGCTATTCCACCATCGAGTCCATAAAGCGTGCCGGCGGATCGGTAGCGTCGGGTGAAGTGAAGGTCAGGATCAAGTATTTTTTCACCTGGTGGGACGCTTCGGGAAAGCCTTTCGCGGGCAATCGCATCGCCTTCATCACATGGAAAAAGATTGGACGAAACTGGAAAATCAAAGGGCTGAGTGAAAAAAGGGCAGAAGCCGCTGAAGATGAATGATGACTAAGTGATCTGGGCGGTTGTCGTTCTATTTGAATAGTTGAGGTGTGATAGACCGGACCCCTGTCAAAAAGGAATTCGAATATAAGGCAATCGCCCTGGGTCCCGACCCGGATGACCCGAACTATCTTGAATTCTAAATGTAGGATGCATTTGCATGCAAGTTGCGTACACAATTCGGGGCTCAAGGCAAGAGGATAGTCTCATGATATAGTCAGGTTAAGTGGTGGCGGTGCAGGGATTTGAACCCCGTAATCCTAACAGGTAAAAATGTATTATCATTTACTTTCAGACGCATAGAGTGATTCTCAAAAGTTCTTTCCGAACGGAATTGCACTGCTGGGCAAGCCAGTCCCGCGTTGCCGGGAAACCCCCAAGTCAATCCGTGATTACTTTCGAGAACTGCTATAAACGGGAGGTAGTTGCAACTTAGTGACAAATCATCACTCGGGGGGAAACTATCTGTACGATTTTTTCTTCTTCAAGGGGGTGACGGTCGCTTGTCTGGGGGCAAGGCGCCGTTCCCATATTTTGGGGCATCCATGCGGCCGGATCACAATCACACCGCACAGTCAATCAATGCCCCCCCACAAGCGCGTTCTTAGCCCTAACATTTAAACAACCGCACAACGCCTGCTCACATTCTGATGCACCCTTTTTCTAAGGATTTAGAAGATTCGGCGGTTTGCCCGTGGTCAGGGCCGCCACCAGGTTCTGCGCTGCCAACATCGCCATGGCGTGGCGCGTGGCTTCGGAAGAGCTAGCGATGTGCGGGGTCAAGACCACATTTTTCAAGGCGAGGAAGGCGGGGTTTAGAGTCGGTTCGTTTTCGTAAACGTCCAGGCCGGCCCCGGCCAGACGTCCGCTTTGTAATGCCTCTACCAAAGCCGCATCGTCCACCACTCCACCGCGTGCGGCGTGGATGAGAATGGCCCCTTGCTTCATCTTCCCCAGCTCTCGACCGCTGATCAGGTGGTGCGTCGACGGGGCGTAGGGCACGTGGATGGTCAGGATGTCGGACCGGGCCAGGAGTTCGTCCGTGCTAACGAAGGCGGCGTTATAAGTCCGCTCCGTATCGTCGTCCGCCTTTTGGGCGTCGTGGTACAGGACCGTCATTTCGAAACCGAGCGCCCGTCTCGCAACCCCCCGGCCGACCCGGCCGAAGCCCAGGATGCCGAGGGTGGCGTGATGAACGTCCTTGCCCAGGAACTGCTTGAGATACCAGCCCTTCCACTGTCCGGCGCGCAGGTGCGCGTCGGACTCGACCACCCGGCGGGCCGTGGACAGAATCAGGGCCCAGGTGAAGTCCGCAGTGCTGTCGTCCAGGACCCCGGGGGTGTTCGTTGCCATGACCCCGGCCTTGGAGCACGCCGCCAGGTCTATGTTGTTGAATCCCACGGCGATGTTGCACACGGCCTTGAGCTTGGGACAGCCGGAGAGAAGGCTCTCGTCGACCCGGTCCACCAAAGTCGCCATGACCCCGGTCTTGTCGGCCAGGTTTTTAGCCAGCGCCTCGGCGTCCATGGGCGTATCCTTCTGGTTCTCGGTCACCTCGAAGTGCTGACGCAAATACTCCAGAACATCTTCGAAAATCTCACGCGTCACTAATACTTTCGGTTTCACATTTCCCTCTACCCAAAAAACTTTTTGAATGTTCTCAAAAAAATGTCATGTCTCTTGGAGACATGACATTTCCATCCTAGTAAACCAGCGACGGCAGCCAGAGCCCGATCTGCGGAAACATATACAGCAGGAACAACGCGAGTATCTGGATCGCCATGTAGGGCATCATCCCCGCAAAGATTTGGTTCAGCGATACGTGCGGCGGGGCCACGCCCTTCAGGTAAAAGGCCGCCATGGCCACCGGCGGAGACAGGAAAGCAGTCTGCAAGTTGAGGGCCACCAGCAGGCCGAAGAAAAGCGGATCGATGTTGAAGTAGGGCAGGAGCGGGATGAAGATCGGCATGAAGATGACGATGATCTCGGTCCATTCCAACGGCCAGCCGAGCAAGAATATGATCACCTGCGCCAAGAGCATGAACTGCACCGGCGTCATGTTGAGCGACTTCACCCAGACATTGATGATCTCCTGGCCGCCGAGCAGGGCGAAGGCCGCGGCGAAGATGGCCGAGCCGACAAAGAGCCAGCATACCATGGCGCTGGTCTTGGCACAGAGGAAGACCGATTCTTTGACCCGCCCGAAGGTGAGCTGCCGGTAGGCGGCCGCCAGGACAAATCCGCCGAAGGACCCCATCGCCGCAGCCTCGGTCGGCGTCGCCAGTCCGACGACGATGGAACCCAGCACTCCTAGAATTAGAAGCGCGAGCGGGAAAAAAGAGCTCAGCAGCATCTTGAAGATCTCGAGCCGGGCGAAAGTGAAGATCGTATAGAAAATCACAAGCCCGGCGGCAACGATCCCAAGTGTAACCCAATAGGCCGTGGGAACCGGCTTGCGCTCGCCCGCTGCGTCCTCCGCCGCTTTGGGCTTTTCCGGCAGGTCCTCGACAGCCGCCTTCGGTTTTTCGACGGCCTTTTCTCCGGCTGCGGGCGACTCCGTCTTGCTTTCGGCCGGGGGTTCCCGTAGTCCGCCGGCTTCTTCTTCCGGCTCCTCCAGATCACCGCGCTGTTCCTGGCTAGCCTGAAAACCCATTTCCTGCAACTCGTCAGACACCACGTAGTCCGGGGCCGTCACGGCCAGATAGATTGAACCCATGAACAAGCTTGCTGCCAGCGCCGGCAGCAAGGCAATCACCAAGTGGTTGACCAGGGTGCGCAGCGGGACGTCGGTGTTGCGCGGCCCCTTGATGGCACCGATCAGCCCTGTTATGACTCTTCTACGGGTCCTGGAGATGATCTCTGCGAATTTAGGCAAGTCTATGCGCCGGTCTTCCTCTGACAGCGGTGGTGCGATGCCCGGCCTGAGTTTCGCGTTAATAATGACCCAAAGAACGTAGAGCGTCGCCAGCATGATGCCGGGAAAGAAGGCGCCGGCATAGAGCTTCACCACCGAGACGCCGGCCGTGGCGCCATAGAGAATCAGAAGTACCGAGGGCGGGATCAGAATGCCGAGTGTCCCTCCGGCGGTCACCGCACCTGCCGCCAGCCGGATGTTGTAACCCGCCTTGAGCATGGCCGGAAAGGCGAGCAGGCCCATCAGGGTCACCACCGCACCGATGATGCCGGTGGCGGTGGCGAAAATCGCGCAGGTCACGATCGTGGCCACGGCCAGCGAGCCGGGGATGGCCGAGGTCGCCAGGTGCAGGCTCTTGAAAAGCCGGTCGATCAGGTTGGCGCGCTCGACCAGATAGCCCATGAAAACGAAAAGAGGCACCGAGATCAGCACGTCGTTGTTCATGACCGCGTAGGCGCGCTGCACCATTAGATCGAGCGTGTGAGTCACTGCCGTCGAGGGGTCTGTGCTGTAGTAGAAAAAAAAGGTAAACATCGTGCCCATGCCCATCAGCGTGAACGCCGTGGGAAAGCCCATCATGATAGCGATCACGATCATGGCCAGCATCAGCAGGCCAAGGTGGCCGGTGGTCATCTGCGACAGCGGCGGCATCAACCAAAACACCCCAATCACAGTCATGGCCATGATCGAGAGCCCAAACCAGACTTCTTTCCTCATGCGTCTCCCCCTTTTTTGGCCACGACGTACTCATCGAGCTTGGCGATGTCCTCGTCCTTGACATGGACCATTTCCATCAGTTTGTCGACATCGACCTCCTCGACGTCCTCCTCACGCGATGGCCACTGGCCCTGCTTCAGGCAGAGGACGCAGCGGATCATTTCAACGATGCCCTGCATCAACAAAAAGGCCCCCGCGACCGGGATGACGGTCTTGAACGGATATATCGGCGGGCCTTCCGAGGTGATGCTCGATCGCTCCAGAATGGCCCAAGACTCGCCGGCATAGGTATACCCGGCCCAACAGAGGGCGCACACTCCGGGCAGGAAGAACACGATGTAGAGCGTCAGGTCGAGGCCGGCCTGCAGCCGCGGCGGGAAGAAGCCGTAGAGGACATCGCCTCGCACGTGGCTGTTCTTCGCAAGCGTGTAGGCGCCCGACATCATGAACAGGGTCCCGTACATCTGGAGCATCACATCGAAGGCATACGCATGCGGGCTGTTGAGCGCGTAGCGCGAGAAAATCTCGTAGGTGATGAGAAAGGTGAGCGACACGATGAGCCAGGAAAAGGTCTTGCCGACAAACGTGCTGATCTTGTCTACCGTGAGCAGTATTTTCTGCATATTCGATCCTAATCAGAAATCAGCCACCCGGGCGCGAAGCCCGGATGGCTGGTCGATGATACCGCCGAATTTCCTCAGCTTTTCTTTTCTGGGGCTTTCTTTCCAAAATAATAGTTGTACGCCATGCGCCGGTTGACGTTGGTGTCCATGTCCCAGGCCACAGCGCGCGCGGCAAACGCTTTCTGCGATTCGACGACTTCCTTGAACAGGGCGTTCTCGGCCGACTTCTTGGCCTCGACCTGGTCGAAGACCTCGAGCTGCTTTTGCAGGATCGGGTCGGGGGTCTTGTAGAACTTGACCTTGTCCTTGGTTTGCATCTCCTGGTAGTCCTTGGAGTAGCGGTCCACGGACTTCCATGACATGTCTGCCGAGGCCGCCTCCACGGCGTTCTCGATGATGGCCTTCATTTTGTCCGGAAGCGCATTGAACTTATCCTTGTTGAACAGGATCTCGAAAGCTTCACCGTTCTGGTGGTAGCTCTGCAGCATGCAGACCTTCGATACGTCCGGGAACCCGAGCAGGCGGTCGGAGGAGGCGTTGTTGAACTCCGCCCCGTCCAGCAGGCCGCGGTCCATGGCCGGCACGATCTCGCCACCGGGCAGTGCGTTCACGGCCACGCCCATACCGGTGAAAAGGTCAATCGAAATTCCCACGGTGCGGAACTTGAGCCCCTTGAGATCATCCACTTTGGCGATCGGTTTTTTGAACCAGCCAAGCGGCTGGGTCGCCATCGGTCCGTAGGCGAAGGACACCACGTTCGCGCCGATGGAATCATATATCTTCTTCAGCAACTCCTTGCCGCCACCGTACTTGTGCCAAGCAAGCATCATGTTGGCATCCATGCCGAAGGCCGGGCTCGACCCCCACAGCGCAAGCGCATTCTGTTTGCCGTAGTGATAGACGAACACTCCGTGGCCGCCGTCAAGCGTGCCCTTGGAGACCGCGTCTAACAGGCCAAAGGCCGGGACCACCGCGCCCGCCGGCAGCACCTCGATCTTGAGGTCGCCGCCGGTCATGTCATTCACCTTCTTGGCGTAGTCGAGGGCATACTCATGGAAAATGTCTTTGGTCGGCCAGGTGCTCTGCCAGCGCATGGTAATCGGCCCTTGGGCCTTGGCGATCATGGGGAATCCCATCGTCGCCGCCCCGGCTGCTGCGGCTGCGATAAATTTCCGGCGGCTGAAACCCTTCTCGGAAGCGACCTTGTCTGGTTTCTTTTTGGCACTGACTTTCTTCTCGTTCATAGAGACCCTCCTGATGTGGTTTTGCAGGCGAGAAAAACAAGATGCCTGCATCTAAGGTGTGGTGGTCGCGGTATACGAGGAATTCACGGAAGATCCTCGCACTCTGTTGAATCAGGTTCCATGGCTTACCCCCGCCTCAGAGAACGGGGGCAAAAGGAGAGAGAACGGCAAAGCGAATGTATAGCGTCACTTTATACCGTGAATTTGAGAAAATTAATAGAGTAAACTAGAAGTTTGTCGCTTAACCCCTCACATTTTTGGGGGTTGGCGATCCACATAGTGGAAAACAATTTAGCAGGGTTATCTGGTGGCGGTGCAGGGACTTGAACCCCGGACACTGCGGATATGAGCCGCATGCTCTAACCTGCTGAGCTACACCGCCTTTACCATCCCCCAAAATAACATTCAGCAGCAGCGAATGTCAAGGTCGGGGGACTTGCAATAGGGTCTCAGGCGACCGATGCTAAAGCGAGCAACCTCACCATGTCGCATCAGCGCGTTGCTGGGACAATAGGTTGGTCGGCTGCTCCAGGCCGGAATTCTTGAGGGTTTCATTGTGGACGCGAGCGATGGCGAGAAAATTACGAATAAGGATGCCTCCTGCCTGCTGGCTGCCCTGAGAGGACTCGGGATGGCCTTGAATGCCATAAACAGGCCTTGTAGGGTGGCGAATGATCTGATTACGGCTCACCTTCTCCGAAGCCAGCAGCACGAACCCCGGCGGAAGCACTTTCACTTCGTCGAAATGGCTCTCCAGTATCCGAAGCCTCCCGTCGGTGCCCTGCAAAATCGGATCGTCGGCAGTGGCCGTGAGCGGAACCACCCCTCCCTGGCGATCTCGTGTATAGGGCATGCAGTCGTCTTCATCCGCTCGCACAGGACCCACCTTCCCGCCAAAGGCCAGAGCAAGCGCCTGATGCCCTCCACAGATCCCTAGTATCGGGATGTTGAGTTGTTCAGCCAACAGAGGCAATGTCCAGAGGAAATTCTGGAGCGCAATGCCCGTCTCGCCGGTGTATCTGCACCACGGGGTCCCTTGAGGGCCGAGGATTATGAACGCGGGTCTGGTTTCCGCGATAAGCTCGTACGTCACCCGGCTGAAATGAACTATTCTGCCGTTGGGATTGCCGCTGATCTCTTTGATCGTTGAATAAGCCCGTCCGCCGCTTCCCGCGTACGGCGCTGCGGACATGGTGACCATGATCCACGGCCTTGCGGACAGCGCATCAGACTTGGCCGGCCGGTCTTTGGCTATAACGTCGGTGATTGCAAAGAGCGAGAAAACCCCGAAGATGAATGCACTCAGAGCGCAGCCTCTAATCCATAACCCTCTCATGGTTGTATCCCAGCAAATGATAAACGAAGAATGGCCACCTTATACACTATTAGTTGACAAGAACACAACGCCCTGACGAACTTTTTTTGATTGCAGGCAAAAGAAGGGTGGACTATCGTGTTAGCATTTTGGAATTGATGACAAACCGGACGGGCACCTGAAGGGTGTCCACGTGCACCCATCAACCGTCTCTATGGCTGGTCCGCAAGGCCTAGAGGAACTATCAACCGACATGAAAGTCACAAGAGTGTAGCTCGAGACCGGAGGTTCAACATGTCTCCCCTCCTGGATAGGATAAGCGTCGATCCCAACGTGTGCCATGGTCAACCGTGCGTGAAAGGCACGCGCATCATGGTGTGGCTCATCCTCGACTACTTGGCAAACGGAGACAGCATCGAGGACATTTTGGCTTCATACCCTGTTCTCACCACCGAAGACATCCGGGCCTGCTTGGCCTATGCTGCCGAGACCGCTCGAGAGAGGGTTGTGTCCATCGACGTGAGCCATAATCATGCGCTTCAAGCTTGACGAAAACGCGGATCAGCGATGGCGGACACCTCTGGAAGAAGCCGGGCATCACGTTTCAACTGTGGCTGAGGAAGGCTTACAAGGAGAGAAAGATCCTGTCTTAGCCCAGACGTGCAAAGACCTGGGCTTGTGTCTGATTACCGTAGATCTCGGGTTTGCCCAGATCCTGGAATATCGCCCGAACGAGTATCCAGGAATCATTGTTTTAAGACATCCGTCTCCTTCCCTGGCTGGAATGAGGGAGCTGATCAGCCAGGTAGCCACTGCGCTAAAGACCCGATCACCCCAGGGACGCCTCTGGATAGTCGAGCCTGGCCGTATTCGCATTCACGGGGTCCCCCAGGATGAAGAGTCTTGACGCCCATCATTTATAATGAATACAGCGAGCAGCAATTCCGTGGGCGAGCGCCTCGTCGGGAAAAGTCATGAACGTTAGCCGACTTCTTCACGAAAAAAGAGACGAGATCCTGGAATTGGCTGACAAGCATGGAGCCATCAACGTGCGGGTGTTTGGCTCCGCGGCTCGAGGAGACGCTTCGGCTTCCAGCGACATAGACTTGCTGGTAGATATGAAGCAGGGCAGCACCCTACTTGACTTGGTCGCCCTGTGGCAGGATCTTGAAGAACTATTCGGATGCAAGGTCCATGTCCTTTCCGAAGGCGGAATCAGCCCCCATCTGCGGGACAGAATCTACTCGGAGGCGAGACCTCTGTGAAAGACGACCGTGTATATCTTTTGCACATTCTTGACGCAATTCAGCGCATTTTGGCTTACACAGCGGAAGGCGAAGAGGTCTTCTTTTCCGACACGAAAACCCAGGACGCCGTGGTTCGAAATCTCGAAATCATGGGAGAAGCTACCAAGAACCTTTCGGCAGAATTGAAAGAAGCCCATCCGGCAGTGCTTTGGAAGCAGGTTTCTGGGATGCGAGACAAGCTGATTCATGACTATTTCGGCGCCAACATGCGGCTTGTGTTTGAAGTGGTCAAACAAAACCTGCCGAGCCTCAAACGAAGTATCGAGCGCATCTTGGACGAATTGTGAGAAGAAGGCTCGCAAAGTTCAGCTCATCGGAGGGACAGCATACCGATTTCTTTGGTCCTGGGCTCCCGCCCGCGTTTGTGACGCCGGAGATCAACACTAAGAATCAAGTACGGCATCCTCGGAATTATCAGGTGGGCGGCTTTTGCCTTGCCGGCCAGAGCGTTTAGTTAGGCGCTGGGTGGAGCGAGTCAAGTCCAGCAGCGACCTCAACGCCTCGTTCACTGAAGCTGAATCATGGAAGGCTGCGGCGATGTCCGGATCGAGGACGATGACGTTAGCCCCTTCCTCCATCAGACGCTGGCAATACTTCCCTCGGACAGCTTTGGAATAGTCGAACGTGTATTCAGGGCGCAATTCATCTCTGGTTTTTCCGGATCTATCCTTCAAGTCGTTTCCTCTCATGCTCTGTCACAGGTCGCCTCCCCGGATGCTCTTCCAAGAACTTGCATGTTTTGAAGCTGTTTCTAATCCAGCGTTTTGCGGTAGCGTTTCACGCCGATTGCTAGGGCGACGACAGTAAAGAGGGCGATCTGCCAAAGCTGCCAGACGACATCTTCGATGCCGTTGCCTTTGAGCAGGATGCCTCGAACGATGCGCAGAAAATGAGTGAGAGGTAGAAGCTCGCCGATCCACTGCGCCCAATCAGGCATACCGCGGAAAGAAAACGCAAACCCTGAGAGCAGTATATTCGGTAGGAAGAAAAAGAATCCCATCTGGATTGCCTGGCGCTGGTTTTCGGCCACAGTGGAAAAGGTAACGCCGATGGCCAGGTTTGCCACAATGAAAACCAGGGATACCACAAATAGCAAGGCCAGGCTGCCCACCATCGGCACTCTGAAAAGAAAATGAGCAGCCACAAGGATTAACCCAACCTGGATGTAGCCAACGAGGACGTAAGGAATTATCTTGCCGACCAGCACTTCGAGCGGACGCGTGGGCATGGAGAGCAGGTTTTCCATCGTGCCGCTCTCACGCTCCCGTGTAATCGCCAGAGCAGTGATCAGGACCATGGTCATTGTCAGGACAACGCCCATCAGGCCAGGCACAATGTTGTACTGCGTGACGGTTTCAGGATTGTAAAGAGCGTGGACTCGCAGGTCTATCGGGCCGTCCGCTGCCGGGAGAAAGGCCAATGGACCTTTGAGATCGTTTTGCAGCGCAGTGGTCAATAATACGTTGAGAGAGCCGAGAGCATTGCTTGTCGTGCCCGGATCGGTGGCATCCGCTTCGACGAGAATCGCGGGCCTGCCGCCTCGAAGAAGATCACGGGTGAAATTCTCAGGGATGTTTATTACAAACTGGACCTCCCCGCGGGCGAGAGCGTCGTGCGCCTCGGATTCCGTCTTTATGTGCCTTACCAAATTAAAGTAACCGCTGTTCTGAATGGCATAGAGCAAGGTGCGGCCCTGCGGGCCGTTGTCTGCCAGGATTACGGCGGTCGGCAAGTGCTTCGGGTCGGCATTGATGGCATAACCAAAGAGCACAAGCTGCATCAGAGGGATGCCGATCATCATCCCGAAGGTCAAGCGGTCGCGACGCATTTGGACGAATTCCTTCAGGACCATCGCCCACAATCGAGCCGGCGAGAATTCGTAGTGCCATCTCATTCCGGAGACCCGTCCTTTGGTCTGCCCATCAGGTGAATGAATGCGTCTTCCAGCCCCGCATCGATCTGACGCCAGTCATATTGCTCGGTGCGAAACGGCGCGATGGCCTTCTCCAGTGCGGCTGCGTCATCACCGCTTACGTGAAGCACGTTCCCGAAAGCCACAGCCTGCTCCACCCCGGGGCGATCGCGAAGCTTGTCCGCGAGTGCAAGCAAATTCCGACCGCTGACCGACCAGGTCGTCAGGCCGGCCCGATCGACAACCTCTGCAACCGTGCCCTGGGTAAGCAGGTTGCCGTTGACGATAAAGGCCAACCTGTGGCAGCGCTCGGCCTCGTCCATATAGTGAGTGGCGATTAGGAACGTCAGCCCTTGGCCTGCGAGTTCGTGAATCTGCTCCCAGAAATCGCGACGGGCCTTCGGGTCCACGCCCGCTGTAGGCTCATCGAGTAGAAGCAGCTTGGGATTATGAATCATGCATGCAGCCAGAGCAAGGCGCTGTTTCCATCCACCGGAAAGCTCACCCGCGAGCTGGTCCTTCCTTTCCGCTAGACCGAGTCGCTCGATGCTCTCAGAAACAGCTTCGCGGCGATTCTTCACGGCATACATACGCGCGACAAAATCCAGGTTTTCGGCGATACTCAGGTCCTCATAGAAGCTGAATCGCTGAGTCATGTACCCGATCTGGCGCTTGATGACCTCGCTCTCCTTTATCACGTCATGGCCGAGGCATGTCCCATGGCCCGCATCCGCGCGAAGCAGTCCGCAGAGCATGCGGATAAACGTTGTTTTTCCGCTGCCGTTGGGACCGAGAAAGCCGCAGATCTCACCTTTGTGGACCTGGAGGTCAATATGGTTTACGGCCGTAAGATCGCCGAAACGCTTCGTCATGCCATGCACATCAATAGCCAGATCGTCAGCCATGTTTCATGAACCGAATTGCACATCCACAGGTTGGCCCGGATGCAATTTGACTGCAGTTTTGGGATCGAAGACCGCCTCAACCATAAAGACCAGCTTGGAGCGGCTCTCCTGGCTATAAATGACCGGCGGCGTAAATTCCGCGCGCGGGGAAATGTAACTCACTGTTCCGCTAAGCGGCTCGGGCAAGCCGTCCACGGTCACTCGTACGGGGTCGCCGGGATGAATCGTAGAAATTCGTGTCTCGGGAACAAACGCTCGCACCTTGATGTTCGGCGGTGGCAGGAGCACAACCACCGGGCGCCCCGCGGCAACCCATTCGCCTTGCCGGTAAAGCGTATCAAAAACCAATCCCGCTTGAGGCGCTAACTGGCGCTTTTGCGAGAGTTCCCATTCCGCCCTGACCAACATCGCTTCCAGTGCCCGCACATTGGCCTCCGCGGCTTCAATTTGGTCGCTACGAGAACCGAGCCGCGCGGTCTGCAAGTCGGCCTGGAGCTGAGCTACCCGCTGGCGATCCTGGTCTCGCGCGGAACGAGCCCGGTCAAAAGCCTGCATCGCAACCGAGTCGGATCGAACCAGTTTTTCTTGCCGCTGAAACTCCAGTTCCGAAAACTCTAATGCAGCCCTCGCCTGCTTGAGTTGCGCGTCCAGGGATTCGATTTCCGAGGGGCGTCGGCCTTTCTTCGCGTCTTCCAGGTTCGCGCGGCCCTGCGCGAGTTTACGTTCAGCTTCATTCCGCACTGCTGTTTCTGCTGTGCTGTCCAAAGCGAAAAGCGGATCGGCTTCCTTCACCTGCGCCCCTCGCTGCACATAGAGGGATTCCAGCGCACCCGGAAGCGGCGACGCAACGTAAACGAATTCTCCCTCCACATAACCCTGCACTCGGTTGGGGTCTTGACTACTGCAACTCGCCAGGATTGACAGAGCCGCGAGGACGCAGACAATGCAGAAAAATGCTCTTCGATGCGGTGCGTGGGAGCCGCTCATAGTTTGGACCGCCCTGTCTCGGTGATCACGCCTTCAAAAATCACCGTTATGATTGTGGAAAAGCCGACCTTCGGCGTGATGCTTAGTTCGGCCAGCTTTTCCGGATTTATGATTCCTTGTACTGCGGCAAGCAGGATCTCTATGATCAAGTTGGCCGGGATGTCTTTCCGGAGGAACCCTGCGCTACGCCCTTCGCCGACGAGCTTGCCGAAATGGCGGTGGATCATGGCCCTGCGTCGGACCTGCGCCATCTCGAAAATCTGTGGCGCGTCCCGTAGGACATCACGCACCCAGGGCGGGCGAATTTCTTCCAAATGCCGCTGCATGCACGCGAGTAGTTGACGCATTCCGGCAAGAAAATCGGATGAGCACTGGGATGTGATCCGCTCCAAGTCCGCTTCAACTTCGTGGAACTTGTCGAGAAATACCGCCTCCACGAGCGCAGCTTTGCTCGGAAAATGGGCATAAAGGGTTTTTTTGCTCATTCCGAGTTCTTCAGCCAAGTCGTCCATGGTCACGCTGCGGAAACCGTAGGCAAAAAAATGTCGTCTGGCCGCGGCAACAATTCGATGGGCAACGGAACTGTCGGCTGAGGTTTTTTGTGGTTGGGTTTTGTCACGGGGCATGGATGGTCTCGCTTCTTACACCTAGGAAACTATCTGAGTATGATCAGTTTCCAGCAAAATGCAAGAACGATTTCGTGAGTCGCGTATCCATTCACTTACGCGGAGAAGACTGGCATTGCGAGGAGCAAAGCGACGAAGCAATCTCCAGTGTTTGTTTTGCATTTAAGTGAGATTGCTGCGCTTCGCTCGCAATGACAAAGCCGGCCCCCCTCACCTAGCTGGAACTGCTGAGAGGGGCTCAGATGCGCGGTAATGTAAGTTATTTGCCGGACAGGACACTACAAGTGGTTGCAAAACCTTGCTGGGCGGCAGAGTTACAGAAGGGGCGCTTCGAGAAGCGCCCAGATTTCGGGCAGTTCCCGAACCGCCCCTACCAAGCCCGGAAACCGGTGCACGTGTTTTCGAGGTTTTGCAACCAGTTGTAGTTGATGGTTGACAAGGAGTGACAAAAAAGGCCGCGGCTCTTCAGCGGTTCAGTCCCATGCTACTCTTACTCGGCTACCGATGTCGAGACCAAGGAAAGATGCTGCATTTCCACGATTCACAGCTATCTCGAGAACTCCGAAACTGTTGATGAGGGCCAAAGGGGCTCCTTCTCGGACCTCAGAAAAGAAGCGGCTGATGCCTTTGATGATAGCATCTCCCACCATCACCGAGCTGATCGGTCTGTCAAGCATCTCCTCTTCGACATTGGTTGTGAGATTGCCAAACCGGTCCACGTAGATAACCTGGCCCTCCAATCCTTCAGTGGTACGAGCGGGCTTGGCAATGGGCAGTATGACCGGATCCGTAATTGGATCTCCCAAGATGTCGACGCTTATTCCCCTGGAAAGATGAGCAGCAACTGGAGCGAAGAGATCTCTGCCATGAAAGGTCGGATGTGGCCGGGGGAGGATGAATTCCGGGTTGGCGATTTCTCTGGCTTCCCATTGAGAAACAGATGAAAGAATCAGAGAAAAGACCCCATTGTCCGGACCGACAAAATAAAGTTCACCACAGCGCAGCACCATGCCGCGGCGTGTACCGCCGACTCCCGGATCGACCACAGCCACATGGATGGTGCCTGCCGGGAAGTAACGGCTCACACCCTTAGTCACGAGAGCAGCGTGCAGTACTTGGAACGGCTCAATGTCGTGGGTTACGTCTATCAATCGGGCGTTCGGATTGATTCCCAGTATGACGCCCTTCATTTGAGCGACAAAGCCGTCTTGCGTGCCGAAGTCCGTGGTTAAGGTTATGATGGGATTCAAGCGTCCGGTGCCTCGCTCAACGACTGTGTCAGACAAGGAAGCATACTACCTGAGAACTGGCGGAATAGCAAAAGCCGGATCGATGGGGATTACTTGTCTCAGCCTGTAATCCCTCAGTTACACGGGGCGATTGTCAGTTCTGTGTCATTGCTGTACGTGTCAAGTAATTCGTGGACAAGACTCGAGGAATTCTAGGGGAGTTTTCCCCCCTAGGGCTTGATGCGGTCTTAGGTTGTTGTAGTAGTAGATGTACTGTTCGAGTTCCTTTTTGAACTCTTCTT
>JACRDF010000029.1 GCA_016212925.1 Desulfomonile tiedjei | reverse complement strand
TCACTCCGGGATATGGAGATCATACAGCGGACAAACGATACTTGTCATCTGGCGAAAGACCTGGATCGCGTGGCCATTCCTTCGACGATCCAGGACGTGATCATGGCTAGGGTGGATTCGTTACCGGCCCCTGCCAAGGAGTTACTTCAGGCTGGTTCGGCCATAGAGAGGGAATTCAGTTACGAGTTGATAAAAGCAGTTACGGAATTGCCGGAGCAAGAATTGCTCTCCCATCTCTCCGTTCTCAAGGACGCGGAACTCCTCTATGAGCGAGGCATTTTTCCCCATTCGACCTTTGTTTTCAAACATGCGCTCACCCGTGAAGTAGTCTACGACTCGATATTGGCCAAACGACAGAAACTGCTCCATGAGAAGATAGGCAGAGCCATTGAGGACCTCTACGGGGACAATGTCGGTGATCATTACGGAGTCTTGTTAGAGCATTTTCTAACCAGTGAGGTGCATGAGAAGGCTGCCAAATACGCCAGATTGGCAAGTAAGAAGGCCGAAAAGACGGCTTCACTCAATGATGCGATTCTCTTTGCCGAAAAGGGGATAGCATGCCTTGAAAGGTTACCTCCCAGTGATGAAGTGGAAAAAAAGATCATAGATGCTCGAACCGTTCTCGGCCTCTATCTGCTGCAAATGGGAAATCTGCACAAAGCCAAAGAGGCAGTAGATCCCATACTGGAGGCTGCAGCGCGCAGAGGCTACACGAGAAGATTGTCCCAGATTTACACGGTAACAGGAACCTTCAACTATTGGGTAAAAGAAGATTTTTCAACAGCGCTTGAACATCTGAACCATGGTCTTCGGCTCGGGATCCAGCTGGGTGACATGGTTTCCGTGGCGTTGGCAAGTTACTACCTAGCGGTAGCATTAGCCATGGATTGCCGTTTTCACGAGGCATCCGCTCATCTGGAGCAATCGCTCAAGATCAACATGGCAGCAAACAATCTCTGGGGTGTGGCAAACATGAAGAGTAACCAGAGCCTGTTGCAGTCCTGGCATGGGCTAATTGAGCTGAGCCATAGAACGGGCAAGGAGGCAGTAAACCTGGCCGAGCAGAGTGCCGATATATATTCAAAAATAGTGGCACATGCTTGCCATGGTCTTTCTTACTATTATCAGGGCCATCCTGAAGAAGCCATACACTGCTTTTTGGAGGGCCTAGCTCTCGGTGAAATGAACACCCATTCTACTGTTATTGCCATGATCCACTTTGCTCTGGCCGAGTCTTACCTTGAGATGGGAGACTACGAAGCCGCCCAGACCCACGCCCGGCGGTCCTTTGACCTTCTTGACAGAATGGGATTACTTCCCTCGTGGGCGAACCTGGCCAGGATCGCTCTGGAAAAGACACGGGTTTTAAGCGGTGAGAAAAACGTAGAGCTGGAGCGATTCCGTCATTATGTGCAAAATAACCGGGTAAAATTGTACCAAGGTGACATCCAAAGATACCTCGCCGAAATTCTTCTGATCGTTGATGATCAACACCTTGAGGAAGCCCAGCATTGGATCGAAGAGGCTATCGAAGCCGACCGCCGCAACCAGGTGATGTTCCATCTGGGTAGGGACTATGCCGTGTACGCCGAGCTTTTCGGACGAAAAGGCGACAAGGAAAAAGCCAAAGAGCAACTGGGCAGAGCGATAGACATTTACAAAGAATGCGGCGCAGACGGATGGGTGACGAGGGCTGAAGAAGAGCTGGCAAAGCTTTCTTAGGAATCGGCCTATTCACTCCAAGAGCGCAGAACGGATCGGGGCACGGCACGTGATCCCCGGTAGGACCGGCATCATGCCGGTCATTTCGAGCACCTAGCCGATCGTGGACTCCGAGAAAAGTCCGCAGGCCGCATGCAGGACGACCGGCAGAATGCCGGTCCTACCAAGGAAATGAAGGCTCCACAGGCAGCCTGCTGCTCTAACATTTGGATGCACGCGGAGCCGCGGGAACCAACGGTTGGTTGTTTGACATGAATCGCCGGGCGCTCAAACCGGTAGGACCGGCATTCTGCCGGTCATTTCAGGCACCTAGTCAGTCGCCGGCTGCGAGACACATCCACAGTCCCTGCATGCACGAGGACCGGCAGAATGCCGGTCCTACCAGGACTTGAGATGAATACACCGGAGCTTACGATTTACCGGAGAAAACTACCCCATTGGCGAATCCAGGGGGCAATATATTTCGTCACATGGCGCCTTGCGAAGCATCAACTGGTTCTCACACCCGAGGAGCGAACTGATGTGGAGACGTCGCTCAAATACTTCGAAGGTCAGCGATATGAACTCCCCGCATATGTGGTGATGGACGATCACACGCATGTGCTGGTAGTTCCTCTAGAGGGCTTTGGGCTTCAAAAGATCGTTCATTCGTGGAAAACGTTCTCTGCCAGGCGCTTGACAAAGAACTGGGGAAGGACAAGCCCCGTCTGGCAGCATGAGTACTTCGATAGGATTGTGAGAGATGAGAAAGAATTGATCGAAAAGGCGCAATACATTCTGAATAACCCATTGAAAAGATGGCCTTCTATTCAAGAATACCCCTGGGTGGGTTTTGGTTCCTGCCTCTGAACGACCGGCGTCTTGTCGGTCACACACTCCAGGACAGATCCACCGTCCGATCGCAACAGGACCGGCAGAATGCCGGTCCTACCAAAGCGTGTGAACCAAAGCATCAATGGGCCTTATTGCGCCGGACTGTAGGATCGGAAATATTCCGGAGGGACCTCCTCAAGAAATCGAGACATCTTCACCGGGACTGCGCCAAGCCGGCGGTCCATAAAAGTCAGCGGAGCAATGACCACCAGGTTTCGCTTGGCACGTGTGGCAGCTACATAAATCAAGCGCCGTTCCTCCTCCAGGTCCTCGTCGGAATCAAGGGACATGGGCGACGGGATACGTCCCTCGGCAGCCCAAATAAGAATAACAGTATGCCACTCCAGACCTTTCGCGGAATGAATGGTTGAGAGGACCAGACTAGTGTTCGCTTCCTGGATGCCGCTGCCCTCCTCATCGGGAGGCTCAAGTGCCATGTCGTTGAGAAAGCGGTTCAGGCTGCGGTACGGGACGGTCAAATCGGCCAGGTGCTCCAAGTCACGCATCCTCTTGGGATAATTGTCGTACTTTTCCCTGAGGAAAGGGAAATAGTAGCGGTTGATCTGGTCCACTTTTTCCGAAATTGGCGCTTGTTTACCCTTCAGCTCATGAATCAGCTCAATCAGTTCCTTGAAAGATACCCCGTATTTGGAGTCCTTCGCCGCGAGTTTTAGCGGATCTGCGGGGATGCCGTCCTGGACGATACTACCTGCCAGCTTGATAGAGGTTTTCATGCCGATGCCGGGCAGGAGTTTCAGGATTCGAATCCAACTCAAGCGATCCGCAGGATTGCTCAGGACCTTGAGATGAGCCAGCACATCCTTTATGTGCTGACTTTCCAGGAACTTGAACCCGCCATATTTCACAAATGGTATATTGTTCCGGGCCAGTTCGCCTTCAAGATCGAAGGAATGAAACCCGGCCCTGAAAAGCACAGCAACCTCGTTCAGAGGCACGTCGTGTTCATATAATTCGCGCACGCACTTGATCGCGAACCGACTCTGCTCTCGTTCGGAAAGGGGCCGGACCGCCAGAGGAAGCGAGCCGCCGACTCGACGAGTAAAAAGCCTTTTCGGGTATCCGATGGTCGCTCGTTCTATTATATTGTTCGTTACTGCCAGAATAGGCGCGGTACTCCTGTAATTCTCTTCGAGTTTGATGATCCGGGTGCCTGGAAAAATCTTCGGGAATTCCATGATGTTGGCGAAATCAGCTCCCCTGAAGGAGTAGATGCTCTGAGAATCATCGCCCACCACCATCACATTGTCATGAGCGGTAGCCAGTAGGCGGACGATCCTGGCCTGAAGTTTGTTCGTATCCTGGTATTCGTCCACAAGGATGTATTGCCACCGTTTAGAGACCTCATCGCGGACGTGATCGAACTCCTCGAGCAGTCTGATGGTGTTGACGAGGAGGTCATCATAATCCATCAGGTTGTTTTCCCGTTTGTGTTGCTCGTACTCTCGTCGAATGCGGTCTATTTCCGAGGCGTATTCTGCAAAATGGGGATAGCGAGCAGCTAAGACATCCGGAATGCCCTCGGAGCAACTCACCGCTCTCCCAATCACCTCGGCTATGGTTCGCGCCTTGGGGAATCGTTTCAAATCCACTGCCAGGCCAACGCTCTTCTTGATGTGGTCCAAAGCCTCGAACGTGTCGCTCTGATCCATTATGGAGAAGCCGGAATTGAAGCCCAACAGCGGCGCGTACTGGCGTAGCAGCAGGTTTCCGGTCGAGTGAAAAGTCCCTCCCGAGACCCTCGAAACCCTGCCGTCCAGAAGCTGAGACGCTCGGGAGAGCATCTCCTCGGCCGCCTTGCGTGTGAAGGTTAGGAGCAGAATAGCGGAGGGATCCACTCCGTGCTCCACCAGCCATGCGACGCGGTAGACTATGGTCCTGGTCTTTCCGGAGCCGGCTCCGGCTATCACCAGGATGGGGCCGCTCGGAATGGAAACAGCCTCCAGTTGTTCCGGATTCAAATCATTCGAGTAGTCGATAAGAGTTGAAGGGACCGTTGACATGGCAAACTCACCATTAAAGTTAATCATTTTCGGCTTCTCTTGGAAAGAAGAAAAGCAGCCTCTGAAGAAAACCCTGGCCAAAAGCTGTCCTTTATGATATGTTAGCTCTGTCGCAGTATTAGGGGGAGGAAGCGAACAAATGAATGAGTTTCCTTTCAGGAGGATTGTGTGACCAGTTCAGCAGTGGCTCTTGCTTGTCCCCTTTGTTACAATCATTTTTCCCATAGCCGCACCGCGGAAGTCAGGAAAGGAAGCGTCTTCGGCTTTGGACTGGATTTCCGGGCCATTCCCAGGGACTGCAACCTGTCCTCGGATATAGCAACCTGCCCCGATTGTTTGTTCACCGCCCGCGTAGCAGACTATGAGAAGCGAGTTCCCGGCCAAATCAGAGACCTGATCCGCTCGGAAGACTATATAGAGATTTTCAAATCCTGCAACGAGGAGGATCACTCAGCGAAAAGTTGGGTAGCTTTGGTTTCCGTGCTTCACGCTAGAGGCCTCAATCCGCGCGACTTGGCAATCATGTGCCTGAAAGGTTCTTGGGCGGCACGCGAACTGGGTTGTCTGGACGTGGAAGATGAGATGCTGATTCTGGCTGACAAATATCTGGATGACGCTCTCCGCCGCGGACTCACCAAAGGTGACCCGGGCATGGTAATGTACTTGTTGGGTGAAATAAATAGACGCAGACGCCAGTTTCTTCGCGGCCGCGAGATGCTGACATTCCTTGGCAACAACCCGCGTTATAGATATCCGGCTCTGTTGTTAACCGTCCTGATCGAAGAGGAAGATTCCACCGCCTATTGGTCCCTCCATTCCCCGGACCAGATGGAGCAGCAATCCCCGCGCTTTAAGGGGCTGTTTCCCCCGCTCCGGAGCATTCCGACCAGAAAGACCGAATTCACTCCCGATGAACTCCGAGAACAAACCGAGCAACCGGACGAGGATGACCGAAAGCGTTTCTAGCTGTTGGTGTCTAGAGATACAGAGATATATACCACTTGCCACAATTCTTGACCGTTTGTACAACCCGAACTCCTAAAAAACCAGTAGGGACCAGAGCCTGCCCCGGACCGCGATCCGGGGTCCCTGTCACGCCAGGGGCGTGATTGATTTATATTGGCAAAATGTGCCGGCACGGAGGCCGGAACCTACTACTTTCCCGGAACCGCCTTGCGCAATCGGACATTATTTTTGGCACTTGCTATAGACTGATAATCTGTCGGATGCCGGTCCTTTCAGTTTTTCCGCGTCAGTTGGGGCTTCACCATTATCCGCTTTACCTGCCGGTCCTACTTTGGTTTCTCACCTGACGGCCATGGCTTTCCCCGCGTAACTGAGGGGTTACCTCAGTTTCGCAGAAATGTGTTGACAGTAATTTCTGCGCGGCGATATATTTTCAGCGTAAATCCCTAGCGCACATTGACGTTGTCCACTATTGCGCGGCTGTGCTCCTATGCAGCCCAGGCCCGACAAGGTACTCAACCGATTGAGAATGAAGGGTTATGTCCTACACGGAATCTTCCTTTCCGTAAACCAGAAGGAGGCCGGACATGAGAAGGATCGAGGTTGTGCTTGCAGTGATTTGCATTACGCTATTTGCTGCAGGCGGTTCCCTGTGTGCGGACCAAAAGGAGTTCAGGATCGGAGTGTTGAACTCACTGACCGGTACGTTTGCCGCTGCCGGCGCTCTGGCGACACATCGCGGAACCATGGTGGCGATCGACATGATCAACGAGCGGGGGGGCGTAGCCGGACAATATAAGGTAGTCCCGGTAGTGGCCGACGCCCAGAGCAACCCGGACGTTGCCGTCAAGGAAGCTGAGCGTTTGTGGACCGTGGAAAACGTGCCGGTGGTCGTGGGCGTGTTCTCCAGCGTCCTCGGCGTCCCCCTGGCTCCTGTGGCAGAAAAGCACAAGAAGGTTTTCCTGGTGAGCATAGCCAATTCGGACAAAGTGCTGCAAGGCCGTCACCTGAAGTACGTTTTCCGCATGCACCCCATGGGCTCACAATGGGGTCAGGGCAGTGTGGAGGCCATCCGAGAGAATTGCGCCAAATTCGGTTACGCTGATCCCAAAGATATCAGAGTGGCTGTGATCCGCGAAGACGGTCCGTTCGGCGCTACGAGTTCAGCCGCCTCCCTTGCACTCCTGAAGAAGTACGGCATGCAGGTAGTCTTGGACGAGGCTTATTCGGTTAAATCACAAGACCTGTCACCACTAATTGTAAGGCTCAAGGCGGCCAATCCTGACGCCATTTTGCATACCGGCTATTTCCCCGACGTGGTGCTTTTCTTACGGCAGGCCAAGGAGTTGGGTTTGAAGACCAAGGCTATCTTCGGGCATGGCGCCGGACATGCCAACTTTCTTTTGTTGCGCAAGACGGTTGATCCTTCGATGGTTCTCTACCTGTTCAACCTTAATCCTGCCCCTGCACAGACCCTTGACGTCCAGAAGCTTGCTCCGGGGCAAGGCGATCTGATCAAGGAGTTCCTTGAACGGTACAGGAAGGATTACAGTGAGCCGAACCCTCCGAGCCAGGCCACTGGAGGCTTCAGCTACACCTGGATTCTGCTCAACGAAGTGGCGCCTCTGGCCCTGAAAAAGTATGGAGACTTGGGGCCCGAATCCATCCGCAAAGCCTTTGCTGAAATCGATATCCCTGACGGAGCCACCCCCTGTGGTTTTGGCGTGAAGTTCGCACCTCCGGAAGACGAGTTCGCAGGCCAAAACATCCGTTCGTACCCCGTGGTGACTCAGTTTACCAAAGGGAAGCTGGCTATAGTTTGGCCCAAGAGTGTGAAGATCGCGGAACCCATAATCCCGATGCCGGAAGACAGCCCGTATTCTACCAAGTGATGGACTTGTTGGTGGGGTGGCCTTAAGCCGCCCCACCAACAAGTGCAAGATGTGAGGAAACCGCTGTGGTACGCACGTCAAGTTAGGCTCCAGGAGCAACGCAACCCGAATTGACCGCGTTGCTCGGGAAGTGGCTTGGCCGCCCGGCAGCATTCTCGCCGGAAAACCGAATTCTCTCCGGATGAACTCAAGGAATCATCCGAGCGCCTCACGGAAGATGACAAGAAGAGTTTTCGAGCCCCGTACAGAGAGGCACCAAAACGGATTGCCTCCCCGCGGGCTAGTCAGTAGTTCAGCATGACGAACCGGTATCAACATAGTCGTGCTTGAAATCGTGACCACAAATTGATATTCTGCCTTGCCTTGACATCCACGCTCAACGCGAATCCGACGGAGGAATTGGGATGAGACCGTACTTCGAAAAGATGACGGAGATCGGTAAGCCGCTTAGTGCATCCAAGATCAAAGACACAGAGGCAAACGTCGCTCAGATACAGGAAGTGGAACGCCAAATTGAGGAAGCCGTTGAAACGGTTAAGTCCGCAGGCCTGACGACTGAGCAGATAAACAAACGTGGTCAATGGACGATATGGCAGCGGCTTGAATATCTTGTAGATCCTGGAACATGGTGCCCTCTCCACACCATTTACAACCCGGCGAACAACGACGAGGGCGGCACCAGCGTTGTGGATGGGCTGGGAAAAATCAACGGCCGCTGGGCAGTTATCGTAGGATTCGATAACAAAGTGCTCGCAGGTGCGTGGGTCGCGGGACAATCTGAAAACGTCCTCCGGGTGACGGATCTGGCTAAAAGGCTTCGCATCCCACTGATATGGCTGGTCAATTGCTCCGGAGTCAAGCTTACGGAACAACAGGAAGTATATCCGGACAGGAGGGGTGGCGGCACAACTTTTTTCCGGCACGCCGAGTTGGAGAAGCTGGGAATCCCGGTCCTTGCCGGGATTTACGGCACGAACCCTGCCGGTGGGGGCTACCATGGAATAAGCCCTACCATTCTCCTGGCGCACAAGGACTGCAATATAGCCGTCGGAGGCGGGGGGATCGTGAGCGGCATGAGCCCCAAAGGTTCTTTTGACGAGGAAGGCGCTGAAACCCTTATAGAAGCTACTCGTCACTTCAAGGAAGTGCCGCCGGGAAGCGTCGGGGTCCACTATGACTCTACAGGCTTTTTCAAGGCCGTCTTTGAGACGGAGGAAGCGGTTCTGGATGCTCTGAAAGACTACATGACCGCAATCCCGGCCTATAACCCCAAATTCTTCCGTGTGGCTGAGCCTGCTGAGCCCAAATTCCGCGGGGAAGATTTGAATCACATTGTCCCCATGAATCAGAAGGCAGTCTACGGCTTCGACGAAGTCCTGGCACGGGTGACCGACAACAGCGAGCATATGGAATTCAGACCTGAATACGGCCCGGAAGTGTACACCGGCCTCGTGAAGCTGGACGGCTTTGTCGCTGGAATTATCGGCAACAAACAAGGTTTTCTGGGCATGAATTATCCCGAGTACGCGCCTTACCCCGGCATAGGAGGCAAACTCTACAGGCAGGGCCTGATAAAGATGAACGAGTTTGTAACCCTGTGCGGTCGCGATCGAGTACCCATAATCTGGTTCCAGGACACGTCAGGAATTGACGTGGGCGACATAGCTGAAAAAGCGGAACTGCTGGGCCTTGGACAGTCCTTAATTTATTCCATCGAGCAGACCAACGTGCCGATGATGCTTGTCGTTCTTCGTAAAGGGACGGCTGCAGCACACTACATCATGGGCGGTCCCACGGCCAATAACCACACGGCTTTCACTCTGGGCACACCAACGACGGAAATCTACGTGATGCACGGGGAAACTGCCGCAGCAGCGTCTTTCGCCAGGCGGTTGGTAAAGGAGAAGGATGGCGGCAGGCCGTTGCAGCCGGTGGTAGACAAAATGAATGCCCTGGCGCGGGAGTACTACGATAATTCACGCCCAATTTATTGCGCAAAGAGAGGTTTTGTGGACGAGGTAGTCTCTTTCACGCAAATGCGAAAATATATGACCGCGTTTGTTGGCTGCGCGTACCAGAATCCGGATTCTATTTGCCCTCAGCATCAAATGATGATTCCCAGAATTATTAAGGGATAAGTTCCAAGAATCGAAAACCTGCCCAAGGTGAGGATTCTTTTCTGACCGGCTCCTTGGGTTGGTTTTCGAAAAGACTTCAGTGCAACAAATATCAATCTTTTGTGCCCCATGTTATTATGGCAATAGTTACTCGGGTGACGCAGCCGCGATTTCTTATTGTGGCTTCAACCTATTGTTTATATGGCAACTTTATTGAGCCTGGATTCCGAGTTTTTCGAGCAAATGACTTGAGCGACACAATTTCTTTATTTTGAACCACGAGGGGAGGAAACAATGAGCCAAACGGAACAGAACTTACTGGCAGCTTTTGCAGGAGAGTCACAAGCCAACCGAAAGTATTTGGCCTTTGCCAAAAAGGCGGAAGAAGAAGGTCACAAGGGCGCGGCCAAACTCTTTCGAGCCGCGGCAGCTGCCGAGACGATTCACGCTCATAACCACCTGGATGTGCTCAAGGGGGTCAAATCCACCCTGGAAAACCTCAAGGAAGCATTCGGCGGGGAACATCACGAATTCACGGAAATGTACCCCGCGTTCTTAGCTGTGGCCAAAGAGGAAAAAAGCGGAAAAGCGGTGGCATCTTTTCACTGGGCCAATGAAGTGGAAAAAGTCCACGGAGCGCTGTACGAAGAAGCGATAAACACCGTTGAAGGCGGTGGAAAGGTCCCGGAAAAGGATTATTATATTTGTAGCAAGTGCGGCTACACAATTGGTGATGCAGCCCCGGACAAATGCCCTGTTTGCGGCGGGAAGAAAGATGAATTTTTCCAGGCTGAATGAGAAATTTCAGAGGAAAATAGTTCAGCGAATACTTGGCGTGAGGATTGCGGACTTGTGCAATGCCAAGGTCGTGTCTCCACTGAGGCTTGGCAATCTTGAAGCGGCCTTGGACTCCTATTTTGCGAATTTTAGTAACAGATACGGCGCGCTGGGAACGGTATGCCTTACATCCTTATTTCTTGCTGAGAGGGCAAAATGCAACAGACGGTCTCTGTCAAGAACATCGGTTTAAGAGGGGTCGCTGTAGCTGATACCAAGGTCAGCTTCATCGACGGGCAGAAAGGCGTCCTGATTTACCGCGGGTATCGCATCGAAGAACTCGCGGAGCGATCCACCTTTATGGAGACGGCCTATCTGGTCCTTAACGGCCGTTTACCGACTACACCGGAGCTTCAGGAGTTCGAGGCCCAAGTCGTCGAAGGCAGGGACCTGCCTAATTATATCTACTCTTGCTTAAAGGCATTGCCCAAGAAGTCCGACCCAATGGACGTGCTTCAGGCAGCAGCGCCACTGCTCGGAATGGCGGACCCGGACCTGGGCGGAAGGACAAGAGAAGCCAATGTGCGGATGGCCATCAGACTGATCGCCCGACTGCCTGTCGTAACGGCGGCCTGGCATCGAATAAGAAATGGGCAGGAGCCGCTGCCCTCAGATAGCAAGCTTTCGCACGCAGCCAATTTTCTCTGGCTCCTCAAAGGCGAGAAGCCGGATGACGCAACCGCTCACGATCTCGATGTGTGCTTGATCCTCCACGCGGATCATACCTTTAATGCGTCGACCTTCGCGTGCAGAGAAGTAACCTCGACGCGAGCGCACATGTACGCCGCTGTCGCGGCAGGAATAGGGGCATTGTCCGGAAGTCTGCACGGCGGAGCAAACGCTCGGGTTATGGCCATGTTGCTCGAACTGGAAGCTGTTGACGATCTCCCCAAATGGGTGAAGGACCGAATTGATCGCGGGGAGAGAATAATGGGTATGGGACACGCAGTGTATAAGACCATGGACCCGCGAGCAAGGTATCTGAAGGACATGGCGTCCCGGCTGGGTAAGAGCAAAGGCATGGAGAAACTGGACCGGCTCTCGAAACAGCTCGAACAGAATGCTGTTGAAGAGTTCGACCGCCGGGGCAAGAGTGAAATAAGGCCCAACGTAGACTTCTACAGCGCGCCTGTCTATCACATGATGGGAATTCCCCGCGATCTGTTCACCCCCATCTTTGCCATTTCCAGAATTGCAGGCTGGTGCAGCCACGTGATCGAAGAGAAGTTCGCCGAAGCCCAGGACAAACCTATGCTTTACAGGCCCCAGGCCGAGTACGTGGGCCAATACTGCGGTCTCATGGGTTGCGAGTATGAGCCAGCAGAAGCCAGAACAGAGTAAGTGGCGATCCCGGACGGCCAGCCTTTCATACGGGCCAAGGAAACATGGAATTAAAACATGATGTTGTGATAGTGGGTGCAGGCCTGGCAGGCCTTCGGGCTGCACTCGAAGTGGGCGATGCGGCCGATGTGGGACTCATTAGCAAGGTCTTTCCCACCAGGTCCCATTCAGGGGCGGCCCAGGGAGGCATCGGGGCAGCTCTGGGAAATGAGGAACCTGATTCGTGGGAATGGCACATGTACGACACGGTCAAAGGGAGCGACTATCTTGCCGATCAGGACGCGGTCGAGATTTTGGCCAAAGACGCCATACGGGCTGTGTACGAACTGGAACACATGGGTGTCCCTTTTAATCGGACTCCCGAGGGCAAGATAGCTCAAAGGGCTTTTGGCGGCCATACAAAGAACTTCGGGGAAGCGGCTATAAAACGGGCCTGCCACGCCGCGGACAGAACCGGTCGGGTTATACTCGATACGCTTTTCGGTGAGGCCGTCCGAAGGGGGATAAAGGTATATTCGGAGTTCCAGTTGCTTGACCTCGTGATGGAGGCCAATCAGGTAGCCGGGATCGTCGTGTACGAACTTTCCAGCGGGCAGGTACGCACTATAAAGGCAAAATGCGTCTTGCTGGCTACGGGCGGGTTCGGAAAGGTCTACAAAACTACCTCCAACTGTTTCGCCAACACCGGCGACGGTGTTTATTATGCTTATCGGGCCGGGATTCCTCTGGAGGATATGGAGTTCGTTCAGTTTCACCCCACGGGCATCTACGGTCTTGGTGTGCTTATCACCGAGGCGGCGAGAGGGGAGGGCGGCATCCTCCGGAACGCTGAGGGCCGGCGGTTCATGGAAGAAGTCGCGCCCACCATCAAGGACCTTGCCCCGCGGGATATGGTATCGAGAGCTATGATGACGGAGATTCGCGAGGGCCGCGGGATCGACCGTCGCGATTTTGTGCATCTCGATCTTACTCACATCGGCAAGGATCGATTGGCCGAAAAGCTGTCCGACATTTCGTCCTTTGCCAAGATTTATCTCGGCATCGATGTGTCCACCGAGCCTATCCCGGTCAATCCAACCTGCCATTACATGATGGGTGGCATTCCAACCAACTCCGACGCCCAGGTTCTGAACGAACACGGCCAACCGGTTACAGGTCTTTATGCAGCAGGCGAATGCGCTTGCATATCTGTCCATGGGGCAAATCGGCTGGGCTGCAATTCACTGGTGGATCTGGTGGTCTTCGGCAGAAGGGCCGGCAAGAAAATTAATGAAGACCTGGGCGACATCGCTTGGTCCGGAGCTGCTTCACAAGCCGAAGATCGAGTGTTTGACGCAATTGCTCGAATCAAGGACCGCAAGAAAGGCGAAAGAACCGGCGACATTAGAGCAGCCGCGCAGCAGATCATGACGGATAAGTGCTCCGTGTTTCGGAAGGAAAAGGACCTGAAAGCCGCTCTCTCGGAATTGCGAGAACTGCAAGAACGATATCAGGAGGTATCAATAGATAATCTAGGCTCACGTTTCAATACGGACATCCTGGAGGCCCTGGAACTCGAATCACTGTTGGGTCTGGCCGAAGCCATACTCGTCTCCGCGATGGCCAGGAAAGAGAGCCGCGGTGCGCATTTTCGTGAAGATTATCCCGAAAGAGACGATAACAACTGGCTGAAACACACTTTGATTCAAAAAACCGAGGCAGAACCGAAGATCTTTCACAAACCAGTCACCATAACCCGTTTCCAACCCAAGGCGAGGACGTACTGATGGAAATGAAGCTGAAGGTCTTCCGGTTTGACCCCGAGGCGGACAAGAAGACTTATTATAGTAATTACACCGTCAAAGCCGAGCCCTGGGAACGGATTCTCGATTGCCTGAACCGTGTCAAATGGGAGCAGGATGGAACCCTCAGCTACCGCATGTCCTGTGCGCACGGGGTTTGCGGCTCGGATGCCGTAAAGATCAACGGCCGCTGCGCTTTAGCTTGCCAAAAATTAGTTAAAGACTACCACGGAGAAGAGGTGGTCATTGAGCCTCTACCGACTTTCAAGGTCCTCAAAGACCTGATTGTGGACTTGGACATTTTTTTTGAGAGAGTGGACTGGATTCGTCCCTACTTGATCGCCTCGGCCCCACCGGAGAAAGAGCGTATCCAGTCACCTGAGGACGCAAAGAAGATGGGCGAGTCCATCCGGTGCATCTTGTGTGCGTGCTGTGTCGGAGCCTGTCCTATCTCGAACGAAAATGAGAAGTACCTGGGGCCGGCTGCTATTGTCCAGGCTTTTCGGAGAATCTTCGACTCCAGGGACAAGGAGAAGGCGGAAAGGCTCAAGCAAATGGATTACCCTGACGGCGTCTGGGCATGCCTCAACCACTATGAATGCACGAGGGTCTGCCCCAAAGAAATCCCGGTAACCAAGGAAATAAATTTGATAAAGGCCGAAATCAAGAAAACCACGTCATAAACCTAACCGGTGTGAGCATCTTGTCTTGAGACGGCAGCGAGTTTCTGAGCTACTTTAGAGTTGAACTTTTCAGCGTCGATCACGAATCGTTCGTGGATTCCCTCAGAAATCCTGTCAACTCCGTCATCGACCTCAATATGAAAGATCAACTTGCGTCCCTCCACTCGTTCCAGTGTTCCCTCTATCGTAACGATCAGCCCTGGGGGAGTAGCTGCGGAATGAGTCAGGTTAACACCAATGCCCACAGTCTGTTCTTTCGGCCACTCGATATGAGGGTTAACCGCTCGAATGCAAGCCCACTCGATTAGTCCGACCATAAAGCCCGTCGCCAACACCTCCGGCATCAACTGAAATTCCGGCGATTCAGAGAGGAGGCGAGGCACTGTCATGTTCGCCGGAATCTTGAACCCGAACCGAAAGGCTAATCCCGGCCGTAATGAGTCCTTCATGGCGCACCCTCCGTGAGAAAAGATTTTTCCCAAGCTTTGCAGTTGCTCATAGGTGTGTTACTGTCATAAGTCAATCTAATAATTCTTATAATATAAATTAGAATGGCTTATTAGTTATGGAATGGCAACAAATTATCGGATTTTATCACGTAGCCCGGTTGGGCAACTTTACCAGAGCCGCGGAAGCTACCTTTAGAACCCAGTCCGCGCTGAGTCAGCAAATCAAGAGCTTGGAAAAAGAGCTGGATTGTCTGCTCTTCGAAAGAATAGGTAAGCGGAAACTGTGTCTCACCGCGGCCGGCGAAGAGTTCCTTCAATTCTCCGCGGCGGTCCTCGAAAAACATGAACTTTTCTTGGAGTCACTAAATGAGTTGAAGGGGCTCCAGAAAGGCCACTTAAAAATAGCAGCACCCTTCACGACTCTTTACCACGTGTTTCCATTCGTGCTGAAAGACTATGTCACTCGATTCCCACACGTTCAGTTGACCATACTCGACCGTCCACAAAAGAGCGTGATTGACCTTGTAAAGAGTGGCGACATTGATTTCGGGTTCGCTCTAGAGTCAGCGGTTCCTGAAAACTTCGCGGTATTTCGGTGGAGAGAGGTTGAGACAGTTCTGATGGCTCCAATGGGGCATCCATTGACCGAGGAGAAACACGTTACCCTAATGGCAATCGCGCAATATCCTCTCATATTGCCTCCGAAAGGATCAACGCAAATCAATCGCCCGGGATTGGAAGAACGGCTCGCAAAACTTGGCGTAGGCTATCATGTGGCCATGGAGTCCTCCAATGTCGAGCTGAGCGCCCTGTACGTTGAGATGGGGCTGGGGGTGTCCTTTGCAACAATGGTAAAGGACCTCCCTCTTTTGGGCCAAAGAAACCTCGAATTCATTTCATTGGCCCACTATTTTGAGGCCGATTACGTTGCCCTGGTCGCACGGAGGACCAAGAATCTCCCTTCGTACAAGAGCGCATTTATTAATATGGTTTTGAAGGGGCATAGCGGTATCTCATGAGAAGGGCCGACGAATTCTCGCCGAGAGAACTGAGGGATGACGGGCAGTAAAGTCACAATTTCCGGCTTGCAGTTGCTCCCCGCTTGTGGATAAGATAGCCATATCGACTGCGGCCAAACGGAGACGTGATCCATGGTTGTTTTGCTCTTCGACGTTCTTTCAGTAATAGGGGTCATTGCAGTGGCATACCTTGTATATAAAAAATTCTTTGCCTCCCCTCCCGCTGAAGACAAAACGAGACAGACCGCATACGAAGAAGGCTTCAGCGATGCCATCAGATACTTTGGGCTCAGGAAGCTCTATAAGGAAGATGCGGCCCTTGAACAGCGAATGAACTCGGTCTTTGGCGAGGCGGGAATCAATCACCGAATTGACGGCATCTTGGATCGAGTGCAAGACAAGCCTGCCGGCCCGCCATCTAAACCGAGAAGCAAAGAGAAGTCGGGCAAAGCCTAATGACACGCGACGCTGCAAAGCTCGAAGAAGCGGCATTGATCAGGTCTTGCTACAACGAAGCAATACACTCGGCATATCAGCTATACTGCGATACTGAAGAAATAGCGGCCAATGCCTTGCTGGAGGTTTGGCGGCTACAGAAGTTGAGTTCCGCGTCCTCTGAGGAGGAGCGTGACCGCCTAGACCGGATCGAGGAAAAGCAGGAGATCCTTGTTGCCACAAAACAAAACCTGCACTTCATCCTCGCCAAAATCCGCGATCTGGCTCGTGAACGAGATAAATTCATTTCAGATATTTACATGAGCCACGGAATAATTGATCTGGAGGAAAAACTCGCGGATCTCACCCCGTGGATCGAGGACCTGTCCACCGAAATCCGAGGTCGAGCCAATGCCGCCAGGTTGAATGCCAAGATCTCCTCGGAGATCGCCAGGGCCGTCAAGTTCTGACGGCAACGACGATTTGCCCAAAAGCCGCGCTAAGCCTCTTGTATTAACCTTAACCCACCGCTTGTATGCCACGGTCAGGAATTCCTATCCATGTGCGTTCAATCAAGTGCTTCTAGATTCTGAACAGCTCGATCGGTCACTCTAAGCGCAACCATTATTTGAATCCTTACTCCTCCAAGTGCATCAGGAGAATGAAGGAGGAGACTGTCTATGACAACAGTGGCCTCAGTTGCGACGGTGCTGGCGTTGGTTCTGGTGTTTGCGCCTGGCCAAGGATCCGGCAATGACAAGGAACAGGGGATTCGCCTTTTCAACGAAGGGCTCACATTGGAGGAAGTTGCCAAAGATCAAGGGGACCTTGAGCAGGCCGTGGATAAATATCAGAGAGCGCTTCAGATCTTCCGGAAGGCGGCCTTCCCGGAAGGGATCGGCGCTGCAAGCAACAACCTGTGCATTATTCACAAGAACTGGAGCAAATACGATCAGGCCGTTGAGTACTGCGAGCAGGCCCTTGCCACAGCCAAAGAGTTAAGAAACGTCGAGGGTGAAGCTCGTACCCTCAATAATCTGGGTTTGATCTATGCTGCCTGGCGTCGATACGACAAGGCCGTGGAATATTACGAACAGGCTCTGGCTATTAAGCGAGAACTCAAAGACATCAGTGGTGAGGCGACAACCCTTAACAACTTGGGTTTAATCTACCGGGATTGGGGCGAGTACGACAAGGCTGTCGAGTGTTATCAGAGATCGCTTAGCATCAGCCGGGAGATCAAGGACCTAAATGCCGAGAGCAATGCCCTCAACAACTTGGGACTAATCTACAAGGACTGGGGCCAATATGACAAGGCTGTGGACTACTTTCAACAATCCTTGTCTCTGAGCCGGAAACTCGAAGACATCAGAGGCGAGGGATTGACTCTCACAAACCTGGGCAACGTTTACAAGGATTGGCGCGAATACGACAAGGCCGTGGAGTCTTTCGAGAAATCTCTGCGCATCAGCAGGAGGATGAAGGACCCGAGCGCCGAGGGCAACGCTCTCAACAACCTGGGCAATGTCTATTCGGACAGAGGCGAATACGACAAGGCTGTCGAGTATTACGGAAACTCACTGACAATTAACAGAGAGATCAATGATCCCCAGGGCGAGAGAAATGCCCTGAACAACCTGGGCATTGTCTACAGCTACCGGGGTCAAGATGACAAGACCGCGGACTGTTACGAGAAGGTCTTGGCCATCAGCAGGGCCTTGAAAGACCCCAAAGGTGAGGGAATCGCCCTGAGTAACTTGGGCAATGTCCACAAGAGCCGGGGCTGGTACGGAAAAGCTGTAGAATATTACCGGCAAGCTCATGGCATCCAGACGAATCTTAAGGATCGTAAAAGTGAGGCGAACACGCTGAGCAACCTGGGTGTTGTCTATTATTTGTGGGGCCAGTACGACAAGGCCGTGGAGTATTACGAACGGTCGCTAGCTATAGCCATAGACCTTAAAGACCCAGGGGGCGAGGGAATAAGCCTTAATAATTTGGCCAATGTCTTCAAAAACTGGGGTCAGTACGACAAGGCTGTGGAGTATTACGAAAAGTCCCTCGCCATCAGGAAAGAAATCAAGGACCCTAGCGGTGAAGGACTGGCCCTCAGCAACTTGGGTGTTGTTTACGCGGACCGTGGACGGCATGACAAGGCACTGGAGACTCTGAACGAATCACTTCAAATCTATGAAAGAATAGGTGTCCCCACGCATTGGCAAAAATACCTGATCGGCGATCTGTACCTCGATATGGGCGATTTGGAGAAGGCCGAGACCTTTCTGCGCGAGGCAGGTTACAACCAAGGGCTGGGGAGACTGTATCTCACAAAGTCGGATTACAAGAGGGCAGGGGAATGTTACGAAACTGTTCGCCTGACTTCCGAGGACAACAGGAATGCCGACAACCTGTTCGCCTCGTACACCGGTCTGGGCCTGGCATTGGAAGGGATAGGCGACAACCCTGGAGCGGCGGAGCATTTTCAGAAGGCTATTCAACACATTGAAGAGATGCGTACGGCCTTGAGTCAGGCCGAACGGGCGGAATTCTACAATGTCCGGGTCTGGGGGTTTTGGAGAACCACGCCATACGATGGTCTTGCCAGAGTGTTGATTAAAATGAACCGACCTGTTGAAGCCTTGAAAACGTCCGAATACACCAAGGCCCGCGTCTTTGCCGAAGCATTATCGAAGAGAGGCCGAAATTCAGGCTCCGATCTTCCAAAAGAAGTGATGGAAAAAGATTCGTTGCTCAACGAGCAATTAGCCGCGGTCGCCAAGAGGCTCCAAGGCGCCTACGAGAAGCAAGAAAAGTCGGCTATCTCCCCCCTGGAGCAGGAAGTGAGCAACCTGAAGGACAGATTAGCAGAGCATGTTGCCATGCTTCGGAAAGACTACCCACTTTTTGCCGCAGCGAAATATCCTCAACCCATGGCCCTGGATGAGACCGGTCTAAGAGACGAGGAGTGGGTGCTTGCGTATCACGTAACCCACTCCGGCGTAATAGTATATGCGACCAAAGGAAAAGATCTGGTAAAAGCGCTTTTCAAGCCTATTCCACGAAAAGATCTGGACGACCTCGTCCTCGCGTTCAGAAAGCCTCTCGAAATCATTCCCGGACGGGGCAATTTTGACGACAAGCTCCAATCCTTTGATTTTGGCGCGGGGAAAAGTCTCTCCGACCTACTTTTGAGGGACGTGCTGGAGCTTCTGCCTCCACGCTCCCCGGTCATTATAGTGCCTGACGATTCCCTGGGGATGCTACCCTTTGAGGCGCTCATGTTGAACGATACGGGTGTTGTGAGGACCGACAAGGACCTGCCGTATGTATCAGGGGCCGAGTTCTTCGGTGACAGTAACATCGTTTCCTATTACCAATCCATTACCGCTCTCACCCTTAGCAGGGCCTCCTCGAAGACCACTGCACCACGTGAGGGCCTCCTTGCCCTAGCCGACCCGGTCTTTCAAGAGAAGGACGAGAGGGCGGCCGGTCATGCAAAGAAGGAATCTGCCCACGGAGTTCTGGAGTCCTTGTACAGACGCCTCATGGCCGGTGAGGAGAATGCACAGGCGGGTGGCTTGCGTTTCACTCGATTAACTCGGACCAAAGAGCTGGTCGAAGATTTAGCTGCGATGTACAAGCAGGATACCCGGGTCTACACGGGCTACGACGCAAGCAAGACGATCTTCCTGGAGAAGATTGGCCCTAAGCTGGACGGATACGACAAAGTAGTATTCGCAACCCACGGGTACTTCGGCAAGGACCTGCCCGGCATCATGGAACCCGTCCTGGTGCTCACCTTGGTTCCTCCCGGAACGGATGGATATTTGCGAATGACTGAAGTGATGGGACTGAACATGACGGCCGACATCGTGGTGCTCACGGCATGTCAGACGGGCCTCGGAAAACGAACCGCCGGGGAAGGCACTATGGGGATGGGAAGGGCCTTCCAGTATGCCGGTGCACGCAGTGTCTTGATGAGCCTGTGGTCGGTCTCCGAGGCGGCCTCGGTCAGCCTCATGAAGAATTTCTTCCGCAACTTGAAGGAGGGAAAGACCAAATCCGATGCGCTTGCGGCAGCTAGGGCCGAACTTCGCGCCCGCGGCTTCGATCATCCATTCTTTTGGGCCGGGTTTATATTGGCCGGGGAGCCCTCTTGACATTGCATACACCGGTTCGCATCGTGCTAACAGCAGGATGCTTCTACCGAATTCGAGTAAATGTTTTCTGTCTCTCACAAAGGACTGGAATATGAACTCCGAACAGACCCATACGAGTGAACGGAGGCATCTTCTTCGACAGGCAGCTTTGTTGGTAGTCGCGGCACTGTTGGGCGTGTATTTTACTATTCCTCTGTTGACAGCAGTGAAGGCCGCGTTGAATCCGGAGCAATTCCTTTCGGCTGTTACAGAAGCACAGCGAGAACAGGCTGGGCTGAGGGATAAGCTTGACCGGACCGAAGCCAAAGCCCTCATGGGCGGTGGTGACTCCGGGGCAGAGGAAAAACTCAAGAGGGAAATCGAAAACCTGAAACGTCAGCTTGCGGTCACTGAGGAAAAGAACAAGGGTTTGAACGACCAATTGGCCCTTGTAAACACGATGCTCGATGTTCTAAAGACCAAACCCGGAGCCCCCGCGAAGGAAGGGAACGATCAGGATGGGATGATGTCGGCTACCAACCGGATAGCCGACCTGCTGGCAAAAATCCTCGGTTGCATTGGCTCTTTTTACGCAGGGACAATGTTCATCATGGGATGGTTGAGGAAGCGAACAAACGCGTCACCGGAGTCCACCAGCACTGCGACCTGAATCTTTCAGCTTCTTGAAGGCAGATGTTACGACTTCGATCCTCAACTCTTCACCTGCCCCGCAAAAAGTGTCACGATCCCGCCAGTCATGTGGCCGTGCTTGAGGTCCTCAAAGCCGGTTTCTTTCATGATATCCAAAACCGACTGAGGGCTCGGAAAGTCCGCCATTGAGTCGGCGAGATAACGATAAGCAGATACAGAGGATAGCAGCTTTGTCACCAGGGGCATCACAACCTTTGCGTAAAGCTTGAACATAGGTTTCATGAACAGTCCCTGAGGTTCGGTGAGTTCCAGGATCACAAGCAGGCCGCCGGGGCGAACGACTCTGTGGATTTCATTTAACGCGCGACGCCTGTCGGTGACATTTCTTATACAGAATGAAGTGATAGCTCCATCGAAGGAATTATCCTCGTAACGCAGGTCAAGGACATCCGCCAGGACCAGCGAAATAGCGTTCTCCAATCCGGCTCCGCGAATTTTTGTTCGCCCCACGCCGAGCATGCCGTCCGATTGATCAATGCCTATGACTTTGCTCTCCGGGCACTGCTTCAGAATTTCCAGAGCAATGTCCCCTGTGCCGCACCCGATATCCAGATACGTGCGGCCGGGACCCGGAGCGAGTCGTGACACAGCGCGGCGGCGCCAGTGTTCATCAAGTCCAAAAGAAAGAATCCGGTTCGTCCCGTCGTAATAACCGGATATGTGATCGAACATTTCGCGATTCTCTTGTGCGGAAATCAAAGAATCCTGGCGACGCTCCCCGTCATTTTTCTGTGATGTATTTGTCATTTGTTACCGATTATCCTACTCTTCCTCTGTTCCGTAAACACGATAACCCAGTAAGTGTCTCCTCAAGAGATCGAGCGCCTGCATTGCGGCCAGGGTGCGGACCCATTCTCGCGCTCCCGGCAGAAGGAAGCCTCTACTGGTCGTAAGGTCCGGCGTTGACAGGCCGAGGAAAAGGGTGCCGACCGGCTTTTCCGGTGTTCCGCCATCCGGACCCGCAACGCCCGTAACAGAAAGGCCTACATCCGCCTTGGCGACTTTCCTGGCCCCTTCAGCCATCTCGCGTGCACAGCGGTGGGACACGGCCCCGTAAGTCCGGATTGTCTGTTCGGACACGCCCAGCACATCAACTTTCAATTCATTGGAATAACTTACAGTTGATCCCATGAAGGTCCGCGAACTACCTGACACTCTGGTGATCATTTCCCCGATCATGCCGCCGGTTATAGATTCAGCCAGGGCCAAGGTGAGACCCTTGCTCTCGAGGAGTTCAAGCACGACCTCTTCCATGGACCGGCCGGCATCGGAGATTATATTCTCTATCAGCCTTTCGTTCAGTACCGTCTGCTTTAAGACCAGAATTCGCTCAGCCTCCTCAGCCGTTCCTGCACTAGCATCCATGCGAAGTCTAATTATGGGAAATCTTGGTAGAAAAGCGAGGTGATAGTTGTCCTCGTCACGAGCCACGTCTGACAGGATCTCTCCCAGTTTGGATTCAGACAGGCCATAGACATTAAGCGTTTTCGTCTTGAAGACCTGTTTCGAGACGCCGAAACGTTCCACTATGGCCGGAATGCCTCGTTCCCGCAGCATTCTTATCAATTCCCTCGGGACGCCCGGAAAGAACAGAGCTATCCGCCCTTGTCTCTCGATCAGGAATCCGGGAGCGGTCCCGTAATCGTTGGGAATCGGGATGGCCCCTTCAGGGAACAGAGCCTGTTTGGCGTTTGTGGCTGCCATAGGCCGGCTCCACTGGCGGAAGCGTTCCTCTATCCGCGCAAGTTGTTCCGGGTCGGACCGCAACGGAACCCCCAGGAAGCTTGCGACCGACGCCGAGGTCTTGTCATCTTCCGTTGGCCCCAGGCCTCCAGAGACAACGGTCACTTGAGCCCGTTCCATTGCCATGCCAAGGGCGTCAGCGATGAGTGCCGGGTCGTCTCCCACTGAGGACATTCCTTTTACGGTAATACCCACTGACCTTAATTCCCGCGAAATGGCTTCCCGGTTGGTGTCGGTGATAACGCCGTTGATTATTTCGTTGCCTACCGTGAGTATCCATGCCTCAAACGAACCGTCCATATAATTTGCTCCTGTTCACGCAGTGTCGCCACGACCGTGACAACAAAATCCTGGTTCCCAGGCGGAGCCTGGGAACCAGACAATAAGCCGGGATCCAGGAGAACCTGGGTCCCGGCTTTCGCCGGGACGACTGGAATGCACCACTCGGCAAGAACTTCAGAGAAACAGTATACAAGGCGTCGAAGCCGAGGCGCATATCTAAACAAGATATAGGAGTTTTTTGAAGGGGGTCTGGGGTGCCCTCGGCGGGCGGCCACACATTCCTTCGAGTTGCCCACGTTCAGGACAGCGGTTGAGCCAGTCTAAAGACGGGTTGTCGCCCTGCGCGCAGCAGTTTTTGCAAAAAAGTTTCCCCCAGAATCTCCTTCACCTAATGCGCCTCGGCCCAGTTTTTACCAGTGGCCACGTCGACCACGAGAGGCACGGCCAGTGGATAGACCTGTTCCATCTTCTTTTTCAGAATTTCCGCGGTCTCGTCAGCCGCGTCGGCTCGAACCTCCAGGATCAGCTCGTCGTGCACTTGCAGGATCATGCGTGCCGGCAAGCCGCGGTCTCGGAGCGCCTTGTGAACATGAATCATGGCGAGTTTCATCAGATCCGCTGCACTCCCCTGAGTCGTGGTATTTATAGCGACCCTTCTAGCTGCCTGTTGGGCGATTTTGTTGGGGTTGTTCAGGTCCGGCAGAAAGCGCTTTCGCCCCAGTATGGTGGTAACGAATCCGTCTTTGGTTGCTTGTTCCGGGATTTCCTCCATGTATTTTTTCACGCCGGAATAGGTCTCATAATAATCGTCCAGGTATTTGCGAGCCATTTTAAGGCCCACTCCGATCTGACTGGAGAGCTTGAACGGCCCCATGCCGTACATAATCCCGAAATTGATCGCTTTGGCCTTTCGCCTCATTTCGGGAGTGACCTGAGCAGGGGAACAGCCGAACACACTTGCGGCTGTAATGGCATGGATGTCCTCCCCTGCGGAAAACGCCGTCCTAAGCCTTTCGTCACCGGAAAGGTGTGCCATGACCCGAAGCTCGATCTGGGAATAGTCCGCGGCCACAAACACGTGCCCGTCCTCGGGTATGAAGGCCCGCCGGATCTTGCGGCCTTCCGCGGTTCTAATAGGGATATTCTGCAAATTGGGATCGGACGAGGACAGTCGTCCTGTAGCTGCCACTGCCTGGTTGTACGATGTGTGTATCCGGCCGGTCACCGGGTTGACCAGGGTCGAAAGCGCATCAACGTAGGTGGATTTGAGCTTGAAAATCGAGCGATATTCGAGGATCTTGGCCGGAAGGTCATGCTCCAACGCCAACTGTTCGAGCACTTCCAGCGACGTGGAAAGGCCGGTCTTGGTTTTCTTTACCGACTTTAGCCCCAGTTTCTCGAAAAGGATTTCACCCAGTTGTTTGGGAGAATTGATGTTGAAGTACTCTCCGGCGATCTGGTAAATCTGGCTTTCAGTCTCCTCGAGCACTTTACCGAATTCTCCCGAAAGCTCCTGCAAATAGGTTGTGTCCACACGCACGCCGGCCAGTTCCATGTCTACCAGGACAGGAATCAAGGGCAGCTCGACATTGCGGAACAGATCCCCCAAACCTTCCTGATCTATTCTTGGGCAGAGAATCGAGGCCACGCGCCATGTCGCGTCCGCATCTTCGCTCGCGTACTCTGCGGCTTGGGGAATATCCACCTGCGAAAAAAGGATCTGGCCTTTTCCTGTGCCGATAAGCTCCTTGATGCCGATCATACGGTGTTCCAGAAACACCTGTGCCAGATCGTCCAGTGAATGGCCCCGCCGAGAAGGATCAAGAAGATAAGATGCGAGCATTGTGTCGCATTTGATGCCTCTTATCTCGACTCCTTCCTTTTTGAGGACGATCATGTCGTACTTGATGTTCTGGCCGACCTTTTCGATATCTTCGTCTTCCAGAATCGGGCGTAGAACGTCCAGCACGTCCTTTTTCGGCAACTGGGTGCCTTTGACGTGGCCGACCGGTACGTAACAGGCTTGCCCGTCTTCGCCACAGAGCGATATTCCCACCAGGTCGGCGCGGACAGGTTGTTCGGAGGTGGTCTCCAAATCCACCGCGAATTTTCCCTTTTCCTGCAGGCTGGTGGCCCACTTTTTCAATTCCGACAGGGCGGCGATCACACAATAACCTGAAAAATCGAGGGTTTTCTGTGCGGGAAGGTCGCCCATAAGCTTCTTGAATTCCAGCTCCCCGAATATCTCTCGGAGCCGTTCCGTGTCGTACTCGCCTGGAACGAGGTCTTCCAGTGCCTTTCCAACCGGCGTCTCATAGTTCAAAGATATCAGGTCCCGACTGAGAAATGCCTTGTCGCGATTCTCCGCAAGATTACTCCTGATCCTGGGCTGTTGCACCTCGTCCACGCGAGAATAAACGCCTTCCACAGAACCGAACTGTTGTATCAAAGAGGTCGCGGTTTTCTGGCCCACACCTGGAACACCCGGAACGTTATCAGAACTGTCTCCCATAAGCGCCAGAAGGTCCAAGAGTTGAGTCGGCGGCACCCCGAACTTCTTCTGCACCGCCTCAGGATCGTAGACCATGTCCCTCTGCGGGTCCCACATCACAACTCCGGCACCGACCAGTTGCATCAGGTCTTTGTCGGCCGAGACGACAACAACATCCCAGCCTTTCTCTTTGGCCTGATTAGCTATGGTTGCGATGACATCGTCCGCCTCGAACCCCTCTATGGAAAGAGAGGGCAGGGAGTATGCCTCAACAATTTGGTGAATCAAGGGGATCTGGACCTTCAGGTCCTCAGGCATTGACGGACGATTGGCTTTGTACTCGGGAAATTTCTCGTGCCTGAAGGTGGGGCCTTTGGCGTCAAAGACTACCGCAATGTATCTGGGCGCCTTGTCCTTCAAGGTCTTCATAATCATGTTGGTGAAACCGAATACAGCGCCTGTCGGGAATCCCTTGGAGTTTGAGAGCCCTCCTGTGGCGTGGTAAGCTCTGTAAATGTATGAACTGCCGTCAATTAGATAAATCGTCTCTTTTTTTGCTGTCATGTTTACCATCACCCCGATTTGACTGTGACTCGTTCCAGTCCATCCAGCAACGAGACAAAGAGCGGATGGTCCATTAAAATCGGCCCGTGCCCCAACAGTATAAGTTTGGACCTGGCACGGCTCAGAGACACGTTCAGGCGCTTCCTATCAGCCAGAAAGGAGGTTACCTCGTCAGACCTGGCAAGAGAGAGTATTATGACCTCTCGTTCGCCTCCTTGAAAACGGTCCACGGTGTCCACCGAGAAAAACGAATTGCGGCAGCGACTGTTCGAGATGTGTCTTCGAATCAAAGCCTGCTGAGCCCTGTACGGCGTGATCACACCAATCTCGCTTGCGGGCACACCGCTTTCCACCAAACTTTCCAATATGTTGCACGCCACCGCGGCTTCTTCGGGCCTTGCCTTCCCGCTGTCCGCCCCCTCCACATCTACGAAGACCACCGGGATGTCCGGATCTATTATCCTGTTTATACGATCGTCGTCGGAAACTCCCGGTTTAGTGCTCAATCGGCGGCACGCGGCTTCGGGTGCCGGGAGGAGCCTGCCCTCGTAGAAGAGCCGAGAGGGGACGTCCTGGATTTCCCTGTTCATCCGATATTGCATCCTCAATGAAGAGATCCTCTTCGGCCGCGAGGAGTTGTAAAGACGCTCGAAAAGGGATTGCTCAAGGCCGACATCGCCTGGAAAGGCTGAGTTTTCCGGCCGAGTCTGCACAATCGGGGGAAGTTGGAGATGGTCTCCGCCCAGCACAACTTTTAGAGCCAGCGACAGAGGCCCCAAGGTGGACGGTTCATCCAACTGTCCGGCTTCATCAACTATTACCCGGTCAAACCTCTTGCGCAGGAAGATCGGATGAGCCGTGCATTGGTACGCCGTGGCTCCTATGAGCTTGATGTCGCTTACTCTCTTCCTGAACTCCTTGAAACCGCAATCCAAACCGGTGAGATCCTCCAAGAGGATAGGGGGGTTGCCCAGTCGCTCCAAGCGGTCCAGGAATTCTCTGGAAACGCTCGTCCGGCCCCCAATGCGAAGGAAGTCCTTGACGCCAAGATCCATCAACCCGATAAGCAGTCGGTCAAGTGCCACATTCGTGGGACAAGCCACCAATAAGCGCTCGCCTCGATCCAGACAGATCCTGATGAGCCGGGCGAGCACTCTTGTCTTGCCTGTGCCAGGTGGGCCATGAACGAGATGATAGGTGTCCGTTTCAAGCGCGGCATTGATCGCTGCCTCTTGATCTTCGTTCAACTCACAATCCAGGCCCTCGGAAAAACAAAGATCATCGCGCGAATCCTCTGATTGGCCTTGGATCGAAGAAATTCTCGGGACGTGCCCGGCTTCACGGCCCTCTTGACCGGGCGATTCGGCGAGCTGTTCAGCTTCCCCGTGGACGACCAGATTAACTATCCGGGAATCGCCTCTGGAGAAGAAGTTAAAGAGTGCATGGCGGGAGATCTCCGGCCCCCTTGAGAATGGTATGCGGTCCAGGAGCCAACTTTGATTTTCGCGCATCAACTCGGCAAGTTGAGACCCATCATTAGGGGCGCACTGATAGGGGAATTTAAGGTTCACCGTGACTCGACCGCTGTCACAGCCCGTCACTCTTCCTCGGACCGCCTGTCGCGAGCCGGGATCACCTCGGTGAAGAATGATTTCTTCTCCCGGGCCTATGTCCACCTGGGCTCTGTCGACGAACAGCAGGACTTCGACCGAGCCTCCCACCAACGGGTTTTCGGTTTCCCAATCGGGGCTCAAGGAATCGGCAAGGATCGCGGAGTCATCAACTTCACCGGCCGCCTTCGCGCCGGCTTCCCCATTATTTAAGATCTCCAGACGTTCTACCTGGAGCGTGACCTCTTCCTCCAGTCGCTCGTTGAGCGTCCCGGAGTCCAGAATACGGGAGAAGTTCCCTTCCTGAGCCCATGACTCAATCGACAAGAGCCTGAACCAGCGCTCGTAATACTCCCTGTCTTTTCCTGTCAGGAGAGATTCCGTACTTCCGGAATTGCCGAAAATCTTCTGACACGACGGCCTGGCAAAACATTTCCCGGTCCGGCCGCAGGTTTGATCATCGGACGATCCCAGGCCATTCAGCGTATACGAGTGTTTCAGCGATATGATCCGGTTGCGGCCCAGCAGGATGGTTCTTTTCCAATGGTTCTGAGGTCTCTGAAGCTTTTCGAGCCTTCCTATGGCAGAGTACAAGACGCATCCATCAAGTTCTGCCTTCTTCCCTTCATCGAAAAAGAGCAACAGATAGGCGAAAAGTTGCAGCAGATGATCATCGGCCGCGAATCTGCCGGACTTAAGTTCAACTATTGTTCCACGCTCTCCATTGTGAAAGATCGCATCAGCCCTGCCTTTTAGTCCCCACCGGGCTGAAACCCGATCCACCTCCACTTCCACAGCAGAAAGGCCTTTCCCGTTATCTTTCAACCATGATTTCAGGTTGTTGAAATGTGTTCCAGCCTCGGCCTTCAACTCTTTCTCTGTCACCCAGACGCTCGAGCCGGGGAGTATTCTTTTGATGGTTGGCAGAGATCTCTTGAAAACCTCCTGAAATTGCCGGGCCGATGTAGACGGATTGCAGAGGAGTTGTTCGAACAGGCTGTGAACAAGCTTGCCCTTAGCCATCCAGAAAGGCTCATCAGGACCTGCACGGAATCGAACGTCGGCCGACCAAACGCATCCCGCGCCCTCCACAGCTTCCGTTACACTCACAGGGCGAAAGGGTTCCAGCAACAGGTCGCTGTCAGGAGTCACCGTGTAAATGACGCTACCATCGTCCAGTCGGTTGTTGACTTCAAGATTGAACGCGGCAACCCGCGCCCCTTCCCAGCACAGCAATGGAAACTCGTAGTTTTCGTTCCCGCAGAACTCCGGAAACATCAAGAATATCCGATCGCTGTCCGCGTCAGCGACCAGCTCGACCCCGCGAAACATGTACCCACCTCGCGGGGCAGGTCGCGGCTCAGACGCTATACGGACGATATGGCCTTGAACGGCTTGTGTTTTGGAGTCGGCTGCCATGAAGGCAATGTATCACTTTAGAGATCTGTGGGGTGGAACTTTCTGCAAAAATCTCTTGGGCTCACCCTTTGAAGAGAAGCCCTCTCACTACAATTGAGCCGAACAGGTCGACTTACATTTCCTCAGATTAGAAGTCTGTCCGACCAGGTCCTTCACTATCTCGCAAGAATTCCACAAGACTTCCTTCTTTACTTCCAGGGTCATGGTTCCATCGAAGCCCTTCGCAACGAGAGCGCCAAGGATCCCGGCGAAATCGACAACCCCGTCGCCTATGGCAAGGTGAAGGTCATCGGCAACGCCCAGGCCTCCTTTGTTATCGTGAAGGTGAACATGCTTAATAAAAGGGAGAAGCTCGTCTATGATTCGAAACGAGGTGTTGGTTTCCGCTAGCAGTTGGCCGTGGCCCACATCGAGCGTGAGGCCAAGGCCCGAAACCGCAGTCAGCGCAGCGGCCAAATCTTCGGCATCTTCGGAAAGGTTTTCCAGGCAGATCAATACCTTGCGGGCCATGCCATAGTCACACAGTTCTCTTAAAACCCGCTTCTTCTCTTCGCGAACAGCAGGTTTCACGAAACGCCGGTCCATCCACAGATGAATTACCAACAGCTTGATCCGCAACTGGCCTGCCACATCAATGGTCTTACATAGAGCCGGATAGCATTTGTTCCACAAGTTATCCAAATCATTCGGAGGACCCTCATTTGGTCCGTGGGCCAGGAGAAAAAAGCCGTCACTCAAGTCATTCTTCAACCCTGAAGACTTCCAGAGCTTCCTGGATTTTGCATTCCAAAGGACCAGCTCACCAAAATCAAAGCCCAGACCCTTTAGAAACCCAATATCCTCCAACACCTTAACATGCCCGCCATAAAGCATGATACAAGCCGCCCTAGGACGTAAGAGTTTTGAAGAGAGTTTCTGGGGAGGGACTTTTTGCAAAAAGTCCCTCCCCAGACCCCTCCCCAAAAACTCCCACATCTCGTTGCCCTTGCCTTTGGGCAAGGGCAAGACCACGTAGACATGAAATTGCGCCTGCGCGGTTAGAAATTGCGCAGGCCTCTGGTATCATATTCGGAATTCTTCAGGCAATCTGACAGGGTCGAGCGTACAATGTCAACAATTACCGGTCGTGAGTAAATTCGTTACGGGCCTCGTTGTTGAAGAGTGCCGCGTGGGCCTTCAGAATTCTCTCCGTGAGAAAGCTCGAGAGCTGCCAGATAGACCAGAAACTTCAAGATCAACAGATGATAGAGTTTTTTGAAGGGGGGTGCGGGGGGAAACATTTTTGCAAAAAAGTTTACCCCCCCATTACATTCAAGAAATCTCTGCTTCTGTTAGGTAACATGCGGGGTCGGGAGCCCAGACATCGCCGTGTATTGCTTCGGCTCGGACGCGAAAGTTGCCGCCGCAGATGTCCAGCCAGCGGCATTCTGCGCATCGGCCTTTAACGTATTTTTTCTTTTCTTTGAGCCTCATGAGGAGTTCGTCAGAGGTATCGGTCCAGATTTGACTGAAACGCCGCTCGCGAATGTTGCCGAAACTGTGGTGTCGCCAGAACTGGTCCGCGTGCACAGCCCCGTCCCATGACACGCAGCCTATACCGCGGCCGGAGTTGTTGCCTTCGTTCATTTGCAGCAACTTGAGGACTTCCTCGGCTCGTTTCGGATCTTCCTTTTTTAGACGGAGGTACAGGTACGGGCCGTCCGCGTGGTTGTCAACGGTAAGGACTTCCACAGGCAAGCCTATGTCGTGCAGTTTCCTGGTGCGATCGAGGATAAGATCGACGACTTCCCTGGTTTGTGCATGATTCAGGTCCTCGTTAACTAGTTCAGTCCCGCGGCCCGCGTAAACGAGGTGATAGAAGCATATTCGGGGGATCTTTTTTGCCTCAACCAGATCAAAGATGCCCGGAATATCTTGAAAGTTCCGCTTGTTAATTGTGAAGCGCAGCCCAACCTTCAAGCCTACGTCCTGGCAGTTCTTGATTGCGTTCATCACCCGGGCGAAGGTTCCGTGGACGCCCCGAAACGCGTCGTGGACATTTTCCAGGCCATCGAGGCTGATACCCACGTAAGAAAGTCCGATTTCTTTCAATTGCTCGGCGAGCTTTGCGGTTATGAGCGTCCCGTTGGTGGAAACAACAGCTCGCAGGCCTTTGCCCGCGGCGTAACGAATGAGATCCATGATGTCCGGACGGATTAGCGGCTCACCGCCTGAAAACAGGATTACAGGCGACCCAAACTCAGCCAGGTCGTCTATCAGGGCTTTCCCTTCGTGGAAAGAAAGCTCGCCGCGGTAATTGGTGTCTTCGGACTGGGAGTAACAATGGACACATTTCAGATTGCAGCGTCTGGTAACGTTCCAGACGACCACGGGCTTCTTGTCCGCTGAGAACTGGAGCAGATGCGACGGCAGCTCTTTGGATCGTCGGCCGTATCGCAGTGGGTCCGACGCCTCGACAGCGCCGCAATAGAGCTTGGATATTCCGATCATGAAGAAGACCTCAATTCATGTATGCAAAAAGGATAACGCTTCCAGCCGTGACATGCAACCAATGGTCCTAATAGACCGGGAAGCGACAAGAGAGCCTACCACCGCTTGGACGAAAAAAAGTCCATCAGGATCTTGGCGTGATCGAAAGCCAGGGGCGATGGCAGATTATTTTGAGTGAAGACGCCCAGTTCCAGGGCATCATCCGCGGCACGAGGCACGCCTTCGCAGCGCGCGGTGAAAACCACGGTCAAGGTGTGATGCCGCGGATCTCGATGCGGGTCGGAATAGACCCCCACCAACTCCAAGTCCGTGACCGCAAGCGATGTTTCTTCCATGGCTTCACGGACAGCCGCGGCTTCCGCGCTTTCCCCGTAGTCTATGAATCCGCCAGGGATGGCCCATCCGTATGGCGGATTTTTTCTGTTAATAAGAACAATGCCGCCCGCAACGCGTATGATTATGTCCGTGGTGGGCAACGGGTTGCGATATTGGAAGACCTCATGGCCGCAATGAGGGCAGGTAATGGCTCTCTTCATCTACTCTCCCGGTGACACAAGCGGTCTCGATAGGGACTCGAATAGCTCAAACCGACGCGTGAAAAAAAATCTCGTGCCCTGACCTCCAACGGGTGCTGTCAAGAAACATGTCTAATACAAATAAGTTACAACCAAATCAGTTTTCCCGCGCTCGTGTAAGAAAAGGATAAATCTGCAATTTTTTCCGCGTGGGGGTTGACAAGCGAGCCACATATTGGCACTCACATATAGAGAGTGCTAAAATCTCCAGCGCTCGTACTACAGACTCAACAACCAGGAGGTAGAAACATGAAATTTCGTCCTCTCTACGATCGAATCCTTGTCGAAAGGGTTGAATCGGAGGAAGTGACCAAGGGAGGAATTATACTCCCCGACACAGCAAAAGAGAAGCCCCAACAGGGCAAAATCATCGCCGTCGGTAAGGGAAAACGCACTGAAGACGGAAAAGTCATTCCCTTGGAACTCAAAGAAGGCGACACCATCCTTTTCGGGAAATATTCCGGCAGCGAGATCAAAGTTGAAGGCGTCGAGTACCTCATCATGAAAGAGGATGACGTGCTGGGATTGGTCGAGAAGTAAGCGCCCGCTAATGATCCAACGCAAATTAAGCCAAAAATACAAAAACTCAAGGAGGAGTTATAAATGGCTGCTAAGATAATCATGTTCGAGCAACAGGCCAGGGACAAGATTCTCAGAGGCGTCAACATCATGGCCGACGCGGTGAAGTCCACTTTGGGGCCCAAAGGCCGCAACGCCATCCTGGAGAAGTCCTGGGGCTCTCCAACAGTAACCAAAGATGGTGTCACAGTGGCCAAGGAAATCGAACTCGAAGACAGGTTCGAGAACCTGGGCGCTCAGATGCTCAAGGAGGTAGCTTCCAAAACCTCCGACGTCGCGGGTGACGGTACCACCACCGCAACGGTTTTGGCTCAGGCCATTTATAGGGAAGGCATCAAAATGGTGACAGCGGGCGCATCCCCCATGGATCTTAAAAGGGGCATCGACGCGGCCGTGACGGCTGTTGTGGCCAACTTGAAAACGCTTTCCAAACCGACAAAAGACAAAAAGGAGATCGCTCAAGTAGGGACAATTTCCGCGAACAACGACCCCACCATCGGCAACATCATTGCCGAGGCCATGGAAAAGGTCGGCAAAGAGGGCGTCATTACCGTTGAAGAAGCCAAGGCTATGGAGACCTCCCTGGAAGTGGTTGAGGGCATGCAGTTCGACCGCGGGTACCTGTCTCCCTATTTCGTAACCGATCCCGAGCGCATGGAAGTGGTCCTCGATGAGCCGTACATACTGATACACGAAAAGAAGATTTCCAATATGCGCGACATGCTCCCGCTATTGGAGCAAGTGGCCAAGATGGGAAGGCCGCTGCTTATCGTGGCCGAAGATGTAGAAGGCGAGGCTCTTGCAACCTTGGTCGTGAATAAGCTGAGAGGCACTCTCACCGCGTGCGGCGTAAAGGCCCCGGGTTTTGGTGACCGCAGGAAAGCAATGCTGGAAGACATCGCGATCCTCACCGGCGGCCAGGTCATTTCCGAGGATCTCGGATTGAAACTCGAGAACGTTAGCCTCAATGACCTCGGACGCTGCAAACGCGTGACCATCGACAAGGACAACACCACCATAGTCGACGGCGCGGGCGCCAAGGAAGCTATTGAAGGTCGTGTGCGACAGATCCGCACGCAGGTCGACGAGACCACATCCGACTACGACCGGGAGAAGCTCCAGGAAAGACTGGCCAAACTGGTTGGCGGTGTGGCCGTGATCAATGTCGGCGCAGCGACCGAGACCGAGATGAAAGAGAAGAAGGCCCGCGTTGAGGACGCTCTGAACGCGACTCGTGCCGCGGTCGAAGAAGGAGTGGTCCCAGGTGGCGGTGTTTCGTACCTGAGATGCATCGACGCGATAAACAAGCTCAAACTGGAAGGCGATCAACTAGTCGGCGCTAAGATCGTGCGTCGAGCCCTCGAAGAGCCGATCAGGCAGATTGCATGGAACGCAGGTCATGACGGCTCCATCGTTGTGGACAAGGTCATGAACAAGACGGGCGCATTCGGCTTCAATGCCGCTTCTGAGGTGTATGAAGACCTCATGGAGAACGGCGTGCTCGATCCTGCCAAGGTCACCCGTTTGGCGCTCCAGAATGCGGCTTCGGTTGCAAGCCTTATGCTGACCACCGAGGTCATGGTCGCGGAAAAACCCAGAGAGAAAGAAGCTCCCGCAATGCCGGGCGGCGGAATGCCCCCTGGCGGCATGTACTAAGAGAGAGAACGAGAAGAAGAAGAAAGAAGGAAAGATTCCGGGGAGGGACTTTTTGCAAAAAGTCCCTCCCCGGACCCCTCTTCAAAAACTCCTGCAATTCTCGGCTATTGCCCAGCCTCCTCAGAGGCGGGGCAATAGCCGAGCCTGTTTCTTCAGCCAAATTAGTACGTTGGGCGGCGCCGGAACAGGCGTTTTCGTAGGGGCACGGCGTGCCGTGCCCAGGTCAAGGCATTGCCCGTGACAAATTGTTTCGTAGGGGCGGTTGCGCCTCAACTCCGACGGGCCAACTTGTTTGCCATAATTGAGATAAGTCCTCCCAGCATCACGTATCCCAACAACACCTCCACCATAACGAGGGCTGACGCTCCTACTGATATCGGCTTCACATCTCCGAAACCGAGCGTGGTGAACGTGACCATGCTGTAGTAGATCATGGTAGAGAGTTCGCATTTCGGCAGGTGATCGACGACAAAATTTTCAGGCCCTATCCAAAAGTAGAAAAGATATCCGAATAAGGTGGCTGACCCCAGCGCCCAACCGGCCCACACCCAGAAAGATCGGCCACAATCTGCAAAGATGTACCAAATCCAGAATCCAAGCGCGCCCCATCGTCCCGACGCCCTCATTGTTTCTATATAATCCTGGTCCTGCGCAAAGCTCTTGAAGATTTGGTTGCCGTAGCACGTGGAGACGCGAATGCCTTGAAATTTGCGTTGGCGAGAGCCGCGTGAGAAACGAACGTCCGTAACATCAGCATTTTCCAGGTTAGCCTTTTCCAGATTTGCCAATTGTAAGTTCGCTGCCCAAAGGTTTGCGCCGGAGAGATTTGCCAGTAAAAGATAAGCGCCGCGAAGGTCTGCTTCTATCAATTTTGCGCCCTGCATATTCGTGTCAAATAGAATTGCGTCGCTCAAGTTCGCCTGATACAGAATGGAACCTTGCACGTTCGCACCGCTGATGTGAGCGCCCTGAAGGTTCGCTCTCTCTAGGTTGATGACGGGCCGGCCTTTAGCGTCCTTAGTATATAGCGGCGTGTCTTTGTATTCATCCGCTGTGATGTCGATGAGTCTCAGGTCAGGCTCCTCTATCTCCGGGTGCGCCTCACGCCATGCGTTCCAGGGTTCCACCCCTTTCAGCAGTTCGGCCAAGAGTGTCAGATCGGCCACGATGAGGCCTCCGCGGAGAAGGTGTTATATCAACTCGCTTCCAAACAAGGGGAATTCTGTTCATGGTGGGACAGGCATCCTGCCTGTCTATTTAGGGGCAGGCGTCCCGCCTGCCCCACCATGACCTTCCAACCCTGCGAATTGCTTGCGATCCATTGGCCTGATTTCTGCCGGCAATCACGTCTTCTCTTTATATTTGATCAACGGTCCGAAGAATTCCGATTCGCAGTAATGGCATCGCAAGGTGAGAGGCTCATGATCGACGATATAGAACTGGCCCGGCACTTCCTCGTGGTTGGTCACACAGAACCTGTCCGGGCAAATCACGATGTCACCCACGACGCTCGGGATCTCCACTTTGTGTTTTTCTATGACTTTTCCGTCTGCTATTCGAGTGATGGTGGCATGAGGAGCAATAAGCGAAACCACGTTCAGCATGTCTCGGGACAGGCTTAGGTTTTCGACTTTGATTATGTCTTTTTTGCCCATGGAGGGCGACTCAAAGTTAATTCCTATGGCAATGATATCGCCGGTTTCGCGGGCCAGGGCATTTAGACCCAGCACCTGCGAGATAAGGTATGCCTTACCTGCGGGGATGTGGTCTATCACTATCCCTGTGTTGATCTTGGCAATGGTTATCCGCCTGTCGTTCATCTGACGACCCCCAGGATCAAGGCAAGCAATGTCTCACGGACAAGGAGTCCGTTTCGGGCCTGCTGAAAGTAGTATGCGTGAGTGCTGGCATCAACATCCGGGGCGATCTCCGTTACCCGGGGCAGGGGATGCATCACCTTCATGTGAGGCTTAGCGGCCTTCAACATGGCGGCTTCAAGCCTATAGATGCTCCTGAACTTCTCGGCAAGAGGCGATCGTTCTTCGAACCTTTCCTTTTGAATACGGGTCATATACAGCACATCCACTTCCGCGATGAAATCTTCTATTCTGCTTCCCTCCGTGAAGGTGGCGCCTCGTTCGGCCCAACCCTTTCTGCACTTGTCGATCAAGGACCGTGGCATGGCAAGGTCCCTGGGAGAAATAAAAATCATCCGACAATCGTCGTATTTGAGGAGGGCTTCTGTCAGAGAGTGGACCGTCCGCCCGTTTGCCAGGTCGCCGACCATTGCTATGGTCAGGCCGTCTATTTTACCCTGAGTTTCTTTGATGGAGTAAAGGTCCAGCAGCGTCTGTGTGGGATGTTGATTCGGGCCGTCGCCCGCGTTGATCACAGGGATTTCGGCCGCTTCAGCAGCCAATCTTGCCGCCCCTTTCAACGGATGTCGAATAACCATTACGTCGAAGCCGTATCCGTCGTGCATCTTCACCGTGTCCCAGAGTGATTCCTCCTTGGTCACCGAGGTGATGCTGGCGTCGTAAAATCCGCCTACCTTCCCTCCGAGGTTGCGCATGGCCACTTCGAAAGAAGTGCGTGTACGAGTCGAGGGCTCGAAAAACAGCATCGCAGAGACCTTGTTTCTGCAAAGCTGCTTCTTTTCCGGATGATCTTGAACGATGGGGACCTTTTGAAGGATCGCGTCGATCTCCTCGCGGGTCAAATCGTTCATGGATATAAGATCTTTTCCACTAAAGTCCATCTCACACCACCCTTGCCGAAAGTGATTCCCCAACCTGCCTGATGCGCATTGACAATGGCACTTTACCGAACGCTATCATGCTCGCGTAGGGGCACGGCATGCCGTGCCCTTACTGACCTATCTCCACGCCGTGTTTGTCAAAAATTCAACGCATCGCCAAATTGCAGTTCTCAATAACAGGATTTCACCCGAAGCGATCTTCTCCTCGTATCATCGTTGCCTTCACCGCGGAAGGCAGCTCAATCCCCAGGAACGGAGACCATCCGCAGCGAGTTTTCAGGCATCCGCGACCCGAGATCCCATTCTCGTCCACTCGAGTAGTTTCCGCCAGATCCAGGACCGTGAAGGAAGCCTCAAAGGCTGGTCTAATAGCTCCGTGCGGCCGCTGGAGATCAGGAGCCAGTATCGTCCCGGGAATATGTGAAAGGACCTCAGCCACCCTCGCGGCAGTGAATCCGCACCTTTTCATGAGCCATCCGGCGAACGGGCCAAGTGTGTCCAGATGCGGCATGCCGGGCGCGCCGTTCCTCTTGTCGGCCATGGTATGAGGCGCGTGGTCCGACGCGAGCGCACCCACGAGGCCTTCTTTCAGGGCATCAACCATGAACCGCCGGTCATCCTCCGACCTCAGCGGCGGATTGCATTCCAGAAGCGTGTTGGCCGGAACAAGAGCCGACTCTGCTGAAAAAACCTTTCCCTCTTGCACACTGAAAAACAGGTGATGAGGTGTGACTTCGCAGGTCACTGGACTTCCACCGGCCCTATTATGGGAGTCGATCAAATCGACGGCTTTTCTCGTGGAAACGTGACAGATATGCGTATGTAGTCCCAACCTGGCCGTGAGTTCAAGGATTCTCTCAACAGCGACGATTTCCGCTTCCGGAGGCCTGGCCTCCCATCGAGGGCCCTGGCCGTGCTTTCGCAGGACTTCAGGATCTTCCGCGTGAAAGAATACTCGGCACCCTCTGTACCTCGCGACCGCGGTTTCCAGGTCCTTCCAATCTGTGAACGATACCGAAGAAGGCAAGCCGTCCAGATACACCTTGTAAGGCACATCAGCCCACGGTTCGGAAGATTCTGTTATTGCAGCAAACAATACCACCGGGCACGGGGACGCAGCGGCGACAGCTTGCTTGGCCGCGTACATCTCCGGGTTGTCGGGTGGGGTAGGGTCGTTGGGCATCGCAGCGAACAGCGTTATTCCGCCGTTGATAGCGGCATGACCTGCTGTGGCGAAGGTCTCTTTTTGGCACGCGGCTTCCCATTTCGCGATGTCAGCCGAATCTCCCGCCTGGGGGCGAGGATACTCTCGGGCATGCACGTGCAGGTCCACAAAGCCCGGAAAGATCAGTAAATTGTCCTCAACAGGCTGTTCGATCTCTGTAACCGAAACAATCAAACCGGTTGTGGTATCGAAAGAAATCTCCGCGGGACTGATGCCATCCGGTAAGACTGCTCGGCCTATTATGGACTTGATATTGCTCATGGGTTCCCGGAGACCTGCTTACTTCCCCTCCATGGCCTGAATTATTGTCCTACAGAATGCGGGCAGGTCGTCAGGTTTTCTCGAAGTGATGAGGTTGCCGTCCCTGACCACTTCCGAATCCTCCCAGATGGCCCCGGCGTTGGTCATGTCGTCTTTGATAGCAACATAAGACGTGGCTTTCTTGCCCTTCAAGATTCCCGCGCTCGCGAGCATCCACCCCGCGTGGCAGATTGCTGCAACCACCTTTCCCTGATTGAAAGCATCTCTGACCAGGGACACCATTTCCGGATGGATTCGCATTTTGTCCGGCGCATATCCGCCCGGCACCACAACAGCGTCAAAGTCGGCCGCGCTCACCTGCGACGCGTTCTTGTCCACCGGGACCGGAATGCCGTTTTTGCTGTGGTAAGTGGACGCTGTACCGGAACCGACAACCGTTACTTCGATGCCTTCCTCTTTGAGCCGGTAGTAGGGAATCCATAACTCGAATTCGTTGTACATGTCTTCCGAGAGGATCGCTGCTTTTTTGCCTTTAAGTTTCATGGTTTTCCTCCCCAATTGTGTGTGTTTCTCAATTGATAGTTAACCGGTGCTTCTACTGGTTAGACACAATGTGACGCGAATCGGAACGGTCTTTTTTACTCCTCGAAACCGTCCACCTCCAGAGAGACGATCCGCATCTCGTCACGGCCTTCAATAATCTGAATCGCCGCGGATGAACATGCAGGACAGAACGGCTGATAGTTTTCCATTATGCTTTCTTTAGAGCAATCCAAGCACCGCACCTTGACCGGAACGATGGTTATGTCCAAGCGTGTGCCTTGGGCTATTCCTCCCTCGGAGAGGACTTCGAAAGCAAACCTTACCGCATCGGGCTGCACCGCGGTGAGCCTGCCGAATTCCAAAGCCACGCTGACTATTTTGGTCGCCCGATGCATTTTTGCCTGCTGCATCAGGATGTCCATGATACTCTGAACAATTGCCATTTCGTGCATAATATTCCCTGACCATTGTCTAAGAACTGGATCGCGTAAGAACCGCCCCCTGGAGACAGTCTTTCTTCATTTGACCCAAGCCGGCAGTTGCCACTGAATGCCTCTGTTTATTTCCTGGAAAGAGCCTTCCCCGGTCAAATCCATAAACACTCGATAGCTTCCCTGGACATCCTTGTTGGAGTGTGTGCTGAAGCCCACGGTCCGGCCCCGGTACGAGTATACGGTAACCACATCACCATTAGGGCCGGAATAGTAGTCCATGGTGGTCTCGTTTCCCGGGATGTCCGGGGCATGGTCGGAATTCTTCGTCGTGATGTGTTTCATGGACTTGACATCGGGTAGTCGATAAAGCTGTTGGGCGTTTGCCAGCAGAGAGAGTATCGGAAAAAGTACGAGTATGGTCCCAACCAATAGAGCTTTGGCCATTTCCGCAAAGTCCTTTCCGTCGTTAATCAACTTGTTCAAGAGCTTTTAGCAGATCTCTGCTCCAGCGACAACCCGAAGCGGGAGAAGGGTCTGCCTGTTCGGTTGTTCGTCAAGACATGGCGGGTTGGAGAGCGGCATTCTTGCCTGATTCCAATCCATTCGGAACCCAAAAGGCCGGAGACCGCATCCAATTTTACGGGAGGCGATCAATTTTGAGCATTCGTTCAACAACTTTTGCCTTATTGTTTGCGGGAATGTCGGCCGCGTTCTTTGCTCGCGAAGCATTCTCCTGGGATACCGTCTTTGAGGTGCGGTCTGGCAACGGGAGACCCGTACAGGAATACACCATTCAGCATATACTGGACCCGCAGAGCACCGTCACGATAGGCCTCGAAGTGGGGGGCATAAGAATCGGGTACGACTCCCGCCACGGTTTAGCCGCGGTGAAGGAGTTCTAGACCCCGCGCGGCCGGGGCTTCCCGGGCGTCCTACGGGAGGTGGTAGGTTCATCTCATGGGCAGACCGAGGGATCAGAACTCGCTGGCGTGACTATTGACAAACACCGGGATGCGTAACCCCCCACTTACGCCGGGGGAATTGTCGGTTCTCTTTCATTGCGAGGAGTGAAGCGACGAAGCAATCTCAGCTCTTGAGGCCCGAGATTGCTTCGCTGCGCTCGCAATGACATGTTTCGCGCGAGTTTTTCCCTCGCAAGACTGAACAATTACGAGGATGGTTCATCTGGAATACGTCCTCGCGTTGTCTGCAGTAATTTGTTTTTTTGCAACCCCCCGGACGCGCCGCTCAACCGACAGACGACCACCATTGAACCCTCCAATTGACAATCCGCGGAGATTCCGACAAGATCAGTGGCGCTTGGCCAACCACAATCCGCGAGGTTCCCGGATGAATTTTGACCATATGGAGAAAGACGATCTGAAGCGTTACCTGGATTTCTTGTTCCACCAATATCGGGTAGTGGACGCGTTTTGGTACATTTTTCTGGAAGAAGAATACGGGACGGATGTGGCAAATCGCTTCAACGAAAAGGTGTGGGCCCGTGTGGCCGGATTGACGGCAAGAGACATTGTCAAAAGGTTCGGTATCACGGAGAAGGGGCTGGACGGCTTTGTCAAGGCCCAGCGCCTGTTCCCGTGGACTACTCTGGTGGGTTATGAGATAGACCGGCGGCCTGAAGAAGTCATCATTACCGTGCCTGAATGTCCCACTCAACGGGCACGTTTACGCCGCAACTTGGGAGAATACGACTGCAAAGAGATGCATAGAGGAGAGTTTGTCAATTTTGCCCACGAGATAGATCCGGCGATTCAAGTGGAATGCCTCCACGCTCCTCCCGACCCTCATCCGGCGGACCGCTTCTGCCGCTGGAGATTTACCGTGCCCGAAGCATAGGCTTGCCGGGCTCATCCTGTGTCTGAAATCGTCATTCTCGTCAGTAATTAACGAAGCCCGCTTGACATCAATCAGGAGCGGATGGTACTTTGGTAATGGATGCGCTTTCAAACGGAGAAACTGCGAAAGGGAACTTTTCCGTAAGACTTTTGCCGTAGGCTCCCTGTTTGAAAGCACATTTCCTGCCCACAACTGGTGAGGACTCATGTCAAAAGAAATCGAAGCAAAGGTGCTGGCCGGGCTGCTGGATGACCGTTACCTTCTCAACCGGGCGTTAAGCGACGGCTTCACCGCAGAGGTGTTCAAGGATTCCAGCTTGCGTGTAATTTTCAAAACAGTGAATGACATGAGCCAGACTCCGGGACAGGTGATCGACTGGATAACCATCGAAAACACCCTTAAAACAAAGGAATGGCTTAACCCGGAGGTAAGTCAAGCACTTGCGGTTGTAAGAGAGCAAGACAGCCTGGAAGCCGACCAGTTGATGGCATATCTGGATATCCTTAAAGACCAGAGCCTACGCGACAAGATGCACAAGCTCTCCCAGGTTATGTCCAACTACTCCATGCACAAGGGCCAATACAAAGACCAGGACTTTGTGGAATTCAGCAGCCGAATAATTCAAACTCTTATCGAGATGCAGAAGCAAAAGGTCAAGAAACGGATCACGCCGGTTAAGGATACTATCCGCGAAATTGGCGAAATAACCGATCTTAACCGTCAAGGTGAAAAGAAGCTCCTCGGTTTCTCCATTCAACCCTTCGAAAGGCTGGAACTGCTCCTTTCCGGAATAAGGAAGGGGTTCTATTACGGCCTGGCAGGACCCCCGAGGCGTGGTAAGACCACCTTCGCTCTGGACATGGCCTCGCGGCTTGCCGAGAGAAACGGTTTCCCGGTGCTGTTCTACACATGGGAACAAACGCGGCGGACTTTGGCTGCGCGGCTTCTGGGCCGGGAATGTTACATCAATCCCGTGAAACTGTTGACGGAGGTTTCCCCGGAGGAAAAGCAGCGCCATGCCCTGGTCAAGAAAGTGATAGAACGTTCCGCGGCTTACAGCAGCAATCTCTACGTCATCGAAGCAGGGCGGCAGGATACCATAGAACGGATCAAGGCCCAGGCTTACAACGTAATGCACGAATTCCGCTGCAATGATGTAGCGATCTTTTTCGATTACTTGCAGAAGATACCCCTGGGACGACAGTACGACGATATCAGGAGCCAGGTTAATGAGGCATCCGCTCAGCTCGCGGACCTAAGCCTGGAATTGGAATGCCCTGTGTTGGCAATTTCAGCCATGGACAAGGAAGGCTGCAAGCTCGATGAAAAGCCGCCGAGCTACGACGAATTCTCCACCACCTATTTCGCCAGGCCCACCATGCACAACTGCGTCGGTGGCGGGGATCTGGAATACGACCTTGATGTGGCCATGGTGCTGTCGAAGGATTGGGTGGCCACTAAGAACCTCCATGACCGGATCAGCCTGAAGGAGAAGGACATGGCGGTTCCCGATCTTCCGCAAATCGACATTGTGAACCTCCACATAGACAAGAATCGAGATTCCGCCGGAGAAACGGCTCCGACTATTCAGTATGCCTTCTTCATAAATATCAATAAGTTTGTCGAAGTTGGCTTCAAGACCGAGGAAGAATACAGCAAGGAATTCAAGGGCTTCGCAAAAGCGGAAGACATGTTCGGAGCACTTCTGGATACCGGTATCTTCAAACTGTAACCCCTATTCTGCTCTCGAGGAAAGCTCTCTTTTCATGTACCTAAAATCAGTAGCCATAGAATCCGGCAGTTTCCCAACACGCGACCGATTCCCGTTCAATATTAGAGTCTTCCAGCAGACGGAAAGGATCGACTTCTCGTCGCGGGTGGCCTTTTTCGTTGGCGAGAATGGTTCGGGCAAGTCCGCGCTCCTGGATGCGATCGGGCGAAAGAGCGGCTTTCTGCCCTGGGGAGGGAGTAAAGTCCACCGGGCGCACGACAATCCTTTTGAAACACGACTTGCGAACCACATAAGCCTCACTCTGAATTCCAGGCACAAGTACGGCTTTCATTTCAGGGCCGAGACCTTCTTCAACTTCGCTTCATCCCTCGATGACATTCTCTTGGACGACCCTGCCCGTGACAAATACTATGGTGGTGGGTCTCTGAACGTGCTTTCACACGGGGAGTCTTTCCTATCCTTCTTCAAGGGTTATAGTTTTCAACTGGACGGTTTGTATCTACTCGACGAGCCTGAATCAGCCCTGTCACCGCCCAACCAGATAGAATTCGTGCGTATCATCATGGATTCCTTGAACAACGGTAACAAGCAGTACATAATTGCCACCCATTCCCCCATAATTCTAGCCTGCCCTGAAGCCCAGATCCTGGCTTTCGACACCCCGAGCATCCAGACCATCGATTACAACCAGACCGCAGCATACCGATTCTATGCGAAATTTCTCGATGACCCCGGACAGTTTCTGAAGTAGTGCTGTTTCGGCTTGAGTCTTGCGGTTTGTATTCTGTAGCGCCGGCATCTTGCCGGTCATTCAAATAGACAGGCTGGAAGCCTGTCCCACCAATCAAGATTGCATCTGGCTAGCGTCCACGCCATGACACTTTGGGACGGCAATGGCCAATGATTGTGTTCAGTGGGTGCTAGGTCACCGTCGATTCTGCTTCCGTTTGATAGCCGTATCAATTCCTCTCAGCAGGCCACGGTCCTCTTGAACGGGCTTGACGGGAATTAGCTCGATGCGGTTCTCATAGACCAAGACTTGGAAATCATCTCCAACTCGAAAGCCGAGGGTTTCCCTGATTTTCTTGGGGATAACCACCTGGAATTTAGGAGATACGGTTACGGTTTCCATACGTCACCCCTATCGACTTACTCTATGTCATACTCCCTTTCTACCGAAACCCGCTGGTGTCCGCAAGGGATCTTTCTCATACAGGCAAGCCGCGGCGCAACAAGCATTAGAGCCATCTCACTGTCGAGTTCATAGCGGGACAACTCTAAAGGGCCAGTGACAGGGCCTCGATCAACGTGTCCGGCAGTCTGATTGGAGCAAAATACTTCTCCGAGTAAAGATAATCCTCGCCGGACTCGTCTACGACGCGGATCAGCCTATGACCGGCGGCCGTCCTATCCGGCACCACTCGGTAAATCTTCCGTGGTTCCAATGAAGCAGCGTACCCCTCATTCTTGATGCACACTACAAAATGCCGTTCTTCTCTTTTCTGTTCCATGATCTTTACTCTGGCGCTGCCGAATGGAACCACCGACTGCAATGGTTTGGATGTCGGTTATCTCACTCAGCATTTCAATCGCGGATCCCATGAACCGGATTCTATAGGGGATTCCAATGGGAATCAATGTCAGTATGCATCGCGGGAGCCGCGTCGGTGAGTAATTGTCAATGGGCAAAACAGCCCAGCAGAAATTGACCATCTGCGGCGGATTGTGTAAAATATTCTATTTTCGAGGAGATGCCCTGTGAAGCCGTACCCGGTAATGATGAACGTTAATGACAGACAGGTCATCGTTGTGGGCGGAGGCAGCGTAGCGGCTCGGAAGATCGGGAGCCTCTTGGAAAGCGGCGCCCGTGTGACGGTCATATCTCCTGAACTGGGGCCGCAACTGGAGGAACTCGCCGAGACAGGAGCAATATATTGGCTCCCTGAACCATTCGACGAGAAGCTCCTGGACAGGTATCCTGAAACGGCTCTCATTTTTGGGACCACCAACCGCCGTGAGGTCAACATCAGGATACACGATGCAGCGGTGGCGAGAAAAATCCCGTGCAACATTGCGGATGTTCCGGAACTCTGCACGTTCATTGTGCCTGCGGTGATAACTCAGGGAGACCTAATAATAGCAGTCAGCACGGGAGGGTCGTCGCCGGCCCTGGCTCGGCGGATTCGAGAGGATTTGGAGACACGATACGGGCCGGAATACGCGGCCATGACCAGACTCATGGGTGAACTCCGCCGGCTCGTACTTGCCGCGGGAAGTCCTTCTGACGAGAACAAGAAGCTTTTCCTCGAGATAGTCGATTCTGAAATCCTGACGGCATTGCGCGAAAACGATCGCGATCGGGCGCTGGAAATCCTGAAAGCCATCCTGCCGGGAAATGTCAATCCCGAGCCGGCCATGGAAAAACCGCCGCAGTAGTGGGAGGCATGAGGAGTTTCCGGGGAGGCCCTTTTTGCAAAAAGGCCCTCCCCGGACCCCTCCCCAAAAACTCCTGTAATCTTTATCTGTTGCCTCTGTCGAGGCAACAGATAAAGCCGATTTCTTGGCAAGCTGGCAGCCTCGCTAAATTCGTTTGTGGCTTTTGGACGCTATTCAATATGAGTCATGAGTAGGGACGGGTAGATTGGATTTGTTCTTCTTCAAAATCGCCATAGCACTGTACCTGGCCGCGTCTGTGGCTTATCTTGTGTTCTTGCTGACGTCTTCGGAGGGTCGGGCGCCTATAGCATTCTGGTGTTCGGTACTCGGATTTTCGGCACATACCCTTTCCATCATGCACCGAGCTATCTTCTCCAAATTCTTTCCTCTGGCCACATCGTTTGACGCTCTTTCCTTCTTTGCCTGGCTGATTGTGGGGCTTTTTCTTGTCATGCGGTATCGGGACCCCAGCCCGATCTTCGGATCTATAGTCACTCCTCTGGCATCGGTATTGATGTTGTTTGGGTCCACGCTCTCCTATCAAATCAGGGAGCCTCTGGTCCCGATCCTGAAAAGCTGGTGGCTTCCCATACACGTCTCGCTGGCTTTGCTCGGGAACGGGATTTTCGCCCTCATAGCCGTGGGCGGCCTGATGTATATCATCCAGGAAAGACTCATAAAAACGAAAAAAATCGGCAGGTACCATAGACTGCTGCCTTCTCTGGAGACACTGGACTCGATCAATCGCCGGGGCCTTCCTCTCGGGTTCTTCTTTCTGACTCTAGGGATTATTTCAGGGGCCTTATGGGCTGGCAGCGCCTGGGGTTTCTACTGGAGCTGGGACCCCAAGGAGACCTGGAGCCTGATAACCTGGTTTGTTTACGCTGCAATAATTCACCAGCGGATCGCGCTGGGCTGGCGTGGTAAGCGTGCGGCTATGCTGGCGATTCTTGGTTTTGTTTTGGTCATTTTCACGTTCATTGGAGTAAGCGCTCTGTTGGGCGGGCATCACGCATTCGGCACGACGAGTCCGTACATGAGGACCAAAGGGCTATGAAGCTGGAAATACTGGTTGTCGGACTCAATCATTCCACTGCGCCGGTTGAAATCCGGGAAAAGATAACCTTTCCCGGCGATCAGGACGGTCGAGTTACAAGGCTGATTGCTGACGTTCCCGTAGTAGAAGAAGCGATGATACTCTCGACCTGCAACAGATCTGAAGTCATTGTTATGACCGAACATCCCGAGAATGCGGCGGAAGATGTCATCGAAGCCGTGGGTCGGATACACGATCTGGATCCAAAAACTTTTAGCGACTTCCTCTATGTGAGGCAAGGCATTGATGCCGTTAACCACGTCTTCAGGGTAGCATCCAGTCTGGATTCCATGGTGGTTGGAGAACCCCAGATTCTCGGCCAGGTCAAGGAAGGGTACCGCCGAGCCGCTGACGCAAACGCAACCGGCCCGATCCTGAACCGGCTGATGCACCGGGCCTTCTTCACCGCCAAAAGGGTCCGAACGGAGACAGGTGTTGGGCTGTCCGCAGTGTCCGTGGCATACGTGGCTGTGGAACTAGCTAGAAAGATACTGGGCGACCTTAAAGACAAAACGGTTCTCTTGATCGGCGCGGGCGAAATGGCAGAACTGGCGGCTCGCCACCTCAGGACGCACGCGGAAAAGCCGATAATCGTGGTGAACCGAACGTATGAAAACGCTTGTACGCTGGCGGGCCAACTTCGAGGCCGCGCAGTTCCCATTGAACAACTCGATGACGGCCTGGTAGGCGCGGATGTGGTAATCACTTCAACAGGCAGTTGTGAATCCTTGATCAAAGCGCCTCAGTTGAAGGACGTTATGCGGCGGAGGCGATTTCGCCCAATCTTCCTCATCGACATAGCCATCCCCCGAGATGTGCAGCCGGAATCCAACGAGATAGACGGAGTTTACTTGTACAACATTGACGACCTTCAGACCGTGGTGCACGAGAACGTCGGCGAAAGACGGCAAGAAGCCATCCGCGGTGAATCCATAGTAGAGGAGGAGGCTCAGAAGTTCGTGGAATGGACCCGAACTCTGGAGTCCGCACCGACAATAATCGCGTTGAAGAAAAAACTGGAAGGGATTCGGGAAGCGGAACTGGCGCGCCTTAACGGAAAGCTGTCGACTCTGAGCCCGGCCGAAAGAGAAATCGTAGAAATAATCACCCGATCCATCATAAACAAGATAGCTCACGATCCCATCGCATTCCTTAAGAAAGCAGGATCGAGATCCAAGAGAAACGTCTACCTGGATGTGGCGCAAAGACTGTTCGGGTTGGATGGGCTTGCATCTCCGGCCGGTCCCGAGAAGGAAGAAACGAAACAAGAATGAAACTCACCATCGGAACTCGCGGCAGCGCCCTGGCTCTTTGGCAGGCCAGGCACGTGGCCTCGATCATAGAAAAGACCCACCCTACCGTCAAAGTGGATCTGATCACTATCAGAACTCAAGGTGATAAGATACTGGACGCACCCCTGGCAACGATTGGCGGCAAGGGACTGTTTACAAAGGAAATCGAGGACGCTCTCCTGGATGGCAGAGTGGACCTCGCAGTGCATTCCATGAAAGACCTTCCCACGGAGTTGCCGACAGGGCTGAAGCTTGCAGCAGTCTTAGAACGCGAGGACGCCAGGGATGTTTTTATATCGGCAGACGGAAGAACTCTGGAAGATCTGCCGGCCGGGGCAAGAATAGGGACATCGAGTCTGCGGCGAAAAGCCTTTCTGCTGCATCGCTATCCCGGTCTGGAAGTGATATCCATCCGAGGAAATGTGGATACACGTCTAAGAAAAATTCAGACCGAGAACCTTGCCGGAATCATGCTTGCGGCAGCGGGAATAATCCGGATGGGATTTGCCGATCGTATAACCGAGTACATGGGGCCGGAAGTCATGATCCCTGCAATAGGGCAAGGGGCGCTTGCGCTTGAAACGCGAGAGTCCGATTCTGCGGTCGAAGAAATTGTCGCGGCTATGGACCATCCTGAGACGGCGAGATGCGTGAAGGTCGAGCGAGCATTCCTGCAGAGGATGGGCGGAGGCTGCCAAGTGCCTATGGCCGCGCATTGCGTTTGCGACGAAGATGGCATTCAGGTTACCGCCGCTGTGGTTCACCCTGATGGAGATCCAATGATTCGCGATGCTTACACAGGGCCTTTCGAAGACGCGCGTGTCGGAACTCGCCTTGCGGACGCCCTCTTATCACAAGGAGCCACTTCTATCCTCAAAGCTGTGCTCACGGAAGACTGGGAGCCGGGGCCGGCCATAGACATAATATAGCTCGACGGAACAAAACGAGAATTGGATACGGTAACTAGAAAGGAACAGATGGATTTCAAGAAACCCGGCACCGTGTTTCTCGTGGGAGCAGGACCAGGCGATCCCGGTCTGATTACTGTCAAGGGCCTTGAGAAGATTCGCACGGCCGACGTCATTGTTTACGATTATCTGGCGGGCGACAAGCTCATTGAGGAAGCCAGGCCCGATGCAGAATTGATCTACGTGGGTAAAAAAGGGAAGGATCACACCGCAGAGCAAATTGATATAAACCGCCTCCTTGTGACCAAAGCCAGAGATGGGAAAACCGTGGTCCGGCTGAAAGGCGGCGATCCGTACTTGTTCGGTAGGGGAGGGGAAGAGGCTGAAGAGCTTGTGGCAGCCTGCGTCCCCTTTGAGGTGGTCCCCGGCGTGACTTCCGCCATTGCAGCGCCGGCCTATGCGGGCATACCCGTGACGCATCGGGATCACGCTTCCATGGTGACCTTTGTGACAGGACATGAAGACCCTGACAAAGAAGAGTCCTCGATTGACTGGAACGTCCTCGCGGCAAATCCTGGTACGCTGGTTTTCCTCATGGGGGTGAAAAACCTGGATAACATAGCAACATCACTGATCAAAGCAGGTAAACCGGCACACACCCCCGCGGCCCTGGTGCGGTGGGGGACCACGCCCCGGCAAATTGCCGTGGTCTCCGACCTCGAAAATCTCCCTGCTGAGGCCAAGCGCAGAGGCATCAAAGCCCCGGCCGTGCTTGTGGTCGGATCAGTGGCGACTTTGCATGAAACGCTCGGATGGTTCGCGAAGAAACCTCTTTTCGGCAAGAGAATCCTGATCACTAGAGGCAGAGAGCAATCCAAGAGGATGGCGGACAAGATCTCGGAGCAGGGCGGCGAACCGGTCCTGTTTCCTACAATAAGTATACAGCCCCCTGATGACTATCGAGCCCTCGATGACGCCATCACGAGGATCAAGAGCTTCGATTGGGTGATTTTTACTTCAGTCAATGGAGTGGAGCGGTTTTTCGAGCGTTTTTTCCAATTTAACGACGATATCCGGGAAATGGCCGGGCCGAGGCTGGGAGCCATAGGACCCGTCACCGCGGCGGCTATTCGACGGCTCGGTTTGAAAGTGGACCGCCTTGCCAAGGAGTTTGTGGCTGAGGGAGTCCTGGACATGCTTTCCGAAACTGAAGTGCAAGGAAAACGCTTCCTCATAGCCAGAGCCGAGCAAGCCAGGGAAGTTCTCCCTGAGGGATTAACCCGAATTGGCGGTGAAGTGGAGGTCGTAACGGTTTATAAAACCGGCCTTCCCTCGGACTCGGATATAGCAAGAGTCCGCAAGATGCTGGAAGAAAAGGCGCTGGATGCCATTACTTTTACGTCTTCGTCCACGGTAACTCACCTCGTTGAGATGCTGAAAGGCAGCGATCTACCCGCCCTTATGGATGGGGTGGTGCTTGCTTCCATCGGCCCGGTCACATCGAGCACACTTAAAGAATGTGGCTTGACGGCGGACGTGAAGGCCGACGAATACACCATCGACGGTCTGGTAAAGGCGCTGTCGGACTATTTCGTTTCAATAAAGAGAGGCGGTAATGAGAATAGAGACGGTCCTGGGTAGTCCTCGTAAGAAGGGAAACACCGGCAAGGTACTCGGATGGGTGGAAGAAGCTCTGGAAGCACGCGGCCATAGCGTCAACCGAATTCAACTCGTAGACCACAAGATCAACGGCTGCAAAGGGTGCTGGACCTGCAAGAAATCCAAGGATAAGCCGGGTTGCCCGCAGAAAGACGACGCGGTCGAAATCCTCGAACGATTACTGGATTCCGACTTAGTGCTGTACGCGACCCCCGTTTACTTCTGGGGTCCCACAGCGCAAATTAAGGCGTTCGTTGACCGCCATTGCAGCCTGGTTACAGGGTATGGAACCGCTCAATGGCAATCTTTGATGGCAGGGAAGCGGATAGGCTTAGTGGTTACTTGCGAAGACGGGATCGAAAACAATGTGGATCTCTTGGCGGAGATGTTCAAGAGATTTGCCGATTACTTGAAATGCGATCACGCGGGTGAGATCGTCATACCCTTCGCATCCAAACCCGATGCCATGGGTGACCAGGCGCGAGCCCGGGCGATCGCGTTCGCTAATCAGTTGTAGCAATGGCCGGCAGGGACGCCGGCCGCTACCAATTCTTTGAAACTTGGCTTTGCGATAAAGTCAAAGGTTTCGTCAAATGCTATGTAACAATATAATTCCCGATTGCCTATTTCCGTCATTCCGGCGGAAGCCTGGAATCCAGGAGGTACTGAGTCCCGGCCTCCGCCGGGACAACGGAAATCTGCCATTCCGACATAACTTTAAAGAAATGCTATAAGCGAGATTCCCGCCGAACGACTTCTCTCATGATATCAATCATCTGTTTGTGATTGGCTTCCAGCGTATATTTGGAGGCAGTGCGTCGAGCCGCGGCTCCAGCGGATTCCAATATGTTCGGGTCCAGGAAGCGCTCCATCGCGTCGGCCATCTCTTTGGTATTCCTTGGATCCTTGATCACCATTCCGTCGACGCCGTGCTCGATTATTCCCGCCGCACCGTTAAAGACAGAGGTGATTGCAGGCAAGCCGGCAGCCATGGCTTCGAAAACCACCAGCGAACAGGCGTCGTAGAAGGTCGGGAGAACGAATACGTCACACGCGTGGTAATAGGCCTCCGGCTCCTTTGTGGGTCCAGGAAACCTAACGATATCGGCTAAATCCAGGTGGCTCACTCGGCGCTGAAGAGAAGGGGAGGGCGAGCGCCCAACTATCACTGCACCAAATCTCCCCGGGCCCACTCTTGCCCGAAGCTCTCCGGCAGCTTCGAGGAGATAGCGGACTCCTTTTTTCCTGAAATCGTAAGCCATGAATAAGAAGAGGATTTCATCCTTAAACCCGAGTTTCTCTCTCAGATTTCGTCGTTGAGGTTCATCCCTGGTCCTGAACCTAGCCTGGTCAATTCCGTTGTACACCAGTCGGACCTGTTCCTTGTCAATACCGAAGCGCTCAGCCATGTCATTCCGAACCATATCGGATATTGCAATTATGACAGGAGGTTGATTCATTCGGAAAGCCGCGGATTCGATCCAGGCCCGCGCGTAGTACTTGGGAACGCCAAAGACCGCCAACGCCTTGATAAACCTGACTAACGGATTGCGAACAGCTTCAAGCTTCCTCAGGTTGCTCACCCGGTGAACCCCGCCGTGGCTCTGATACATATTCATGGTGATGGTATTGCCGAAGCCCAGAACAATGTCGAAGCCTTGACCCTTAACCATCCGTCTGTGTGTAAGGGCAAAGTGCAGAATTCTAACCGATGGGGGAATCCACTTGGGAAGGCGAGGCATTGGATGGAATACCGCGGTGTCAGGCTCGCGGTCCCACGAATGTCCGTACAGATGAACCTCCCATCCCTGGGAGACCATGGTACGAGCCAACTCCACCGCGTACGACTCCGCGCCGCCTGCGTGCCGGCTGAAATTCTCTATAGCCATTGCGATCTTCATAGAGATGAATTGCGGGTGCCCTCGGCGGGCGGTCGCATCTTTCTTCGAATCGCCTGAATCTCTGACAGCGGCCAAGCGAGTCGAATGGTGCAAAATCATGGGAGTTTTTGGGGAGGGGTCTGGGGAGGCCCTTTTTGTTCGGCCTCCCCGGATCATCTATCTTGAAAATCACTTCCGCTCGTCCCTCGGGAGGCTCAGTTCCCACGATTTTGCGTGTTTCAGAAATACGTAGAAAGCACTGTTTACCGCTATTATCAAGCCGGGAATGCCGTCCAGCAAGCCCAGTTTCCATACCGCGCATTCAAGGAACTTCCCGACCGCGTGCAGAAGGCCCAGGACCACGTATCCCGGTCCTCTCATCCCGCGGTAATGCACATCCACGGTCGAAAAGTTGTTAATGGTCTTCACCTGATCCGAGATGTCACGATACACGTAGTGGAGGATCGGATGTTGGAGACGTTCCACCCGGCCGTTCACCTCCAGTCGGTCGTGGAGCGCGTCACCAGCCCAAAGGCCTGAGCCTCTGCGGATCAGGCGTACCTTTCTGTCAGGGTACCAGCCGCCGTGCTTGATCCAACGATTGAGATACCTGCTCATCCGGGGCATGGAGAAGGCTTGTACCTCGGGCTCTACATTTTCCAACGCCCTGAGGATTTCGGCCACGGATTCCTGAGACAGTGCCTCGTCCGCGTCCATGCTGAGGATCCATTCACTGGATGCGGTTTCCATGGCCATCTGCTTTTGCGCTACGTATCCCAGCCACTCCTGGTGGATCACCCGCGCCCCGAATGAACGGGCTACGTCCACCGTTCCGTCCGTGCTGCCTGAATCCACCACAAGGACTTCGTCCGCAATGGGGCAGCTCTGCAAGAGGTCGCCTATTCGGTCCGCTTCGTTCTTGGCAATAATGACAAGGCTAAGCCGAGGCCGTTGCTGTTTTGGGGCTGAGTCGTCCATGAGGACGAATGATAGGAACGCACGGGGACCTTGTCAATGCATGTTTTTTCAGAGGCTAAGAGAAAGGGTCAATTCCTGAATGGTGCGAGATGTGCGAGTTAACATAATATATCTTATCGGACCCTAAGTTCTCGGGTCGTTTTGCCGGCACGCATCAAGTCGCCTGAGCCACCGGATTTACCTGAACCTCGATCCCGATGGTCCGAATGACCTGTGCAATCGCCTCAGCGTCCTCATAAGGCCCTTGGGCCACCGCGCAGGAGTCCATGTGGTCAACCTCCCACGCTATCGCAAAGGCCATTTCCTCACTTATATCCAGAGCCCGCATGGTGATTTGAATGACCTCTCCATATGTGTTGTGGTCATTATCAATTATGCGGACCTCGTAAAGGTCCCCGCTATCCGGTTGATCGCCTTCCGGATGTTCCCGACCAACACCCACGGGCGGAAAGCGTCGAATGGTATAACAGTGTAAAGGAACGAGACTTTCAGTCATGGATGCATTAAGGCAATGGTCCCGGCAAAATCAAACAGGACTGCCACACACCTCTTCGAAATTCGCCTGGTTCGTTAAACGAGCAGCCTCACGCGGTCCCCTCTGGAAAGATTTCCAAAGCCTTTTCCAGGTCGGAGACCTTGAAAATGAACAGAGCGGACTCACTGTCCGAAAAGCCCGCGCCGTAGGTGTAGGCAATATTGACCCCTGCGTCGCCGAACTTGCGGGAAACCGTATGCAGAAGTCCGGGCCGATTGTCCAAGACCAGACCGATGACTTCCTGTATTTTTACCTGATAACCGGCCTTGCCCAGGACCTCCACAGCCTTGTTAGGGTTGTCGACAATTAGCCTGATCATCGAGTATTTTGCCGACTCCTTCAAAATCGCTTCGTAATAGTCCCGAGGCGCCACCCTTCGGCCCGTGTGTGCTCGCACGTCGTACAGGGCCAGAAGATACTCGTTGGCATCTTGAATGCTCATGGCCTCTATGTTGATATGCTCATCCTTAAGCACCGCCGTGAACTTGGCCAGTTCCCCTGGCGCGTCCGCGAGCATCACCTCAAGCTGTTTCTTGACGGGCATGTTTGTCTCCACCCATGTTTTTGTTTGGCGTCATCGTATTATGCCTCAAAAGCCGCCGCACTCAAGCGAAAACATGCAAGGACATTCACTCGATGGTAACATTGTGAAATAATATCATATTGTCGCCCAAAGTCACGCGTATCGTTGTCGTGGAATCCTGGGCCTTCCCGCAAGCCGCGGGATTCCCGCGTGCCTGTCATAGAATGCCGATTTTGGCAGGCCGGAAAGCCTGCCCCACAAAGAATAGTTCAAACCCTGAAAGATCCAAGGCTTATGATTTTCAGGAAGTTCTGCTTTCAAAGGAACTTATTCGAGAGTATAATCTGCAACTGCACGGCCGCTGACCGGAAGACCCTGCCCCAGAAGGCCGGATCTCCTACGAATTCAATTTGTTACTTGGCGCTGCCATGATTTTGCTTCAGCCGACGGAGGTCTGATAGAGGCTTCCGACCCTCGAACAATCTTACGTCAGCACGGTGCTCGCACAGAAAGTGATATCGGCCTTCCGGTTAATTCCGGATCGACCCAAGAGGATTTGAAAAATGGCCACGGCATATCTGAAAACAACGGAAGGCGTCAAAACACTGCAACTAACTAGGATCGCCGACCTTCCGAGAGAGACGATCTGGTTGGATCTCTTGAACCCGTCCAGTGATGAGGAGCGGCTTGTCGAGACCTTCTTGGGGGTTGACGTACCGACAGCGCAGGAGATTGAGGAGATTGAGGATAGTAGTCGTTTTTATCAGAAGAATGACAGCATATACGTGACAGTGGCGTTGTTGACTCGTCTTGACGCGGGACAGCCTTCCAGTACGGACATCAGGTTCATATTGACTCCCAATAGACTCATATCCGTTCGCTATGTAGAGTCGAAACCGTTTCGGATCTTTTCCAGCAGGCTCCTACGCGATAGCAGAGCAAGTGAATCAAGTGATATCATTATGGAAACTATGTTAGAACTTGTCGTCGACGACTTGGCTGACATCCTTGAAGAAACGGCTTTGAATCTTGACAGACTAGCTCGCGGCGTCTTTTTCCCCTCCGTCCCCGGCAAGGCCGCCGAAAGCGATGCAGAGAGCATGGACCTCAAAGAGATGATCACAGAGATAGGTCGGTACGGGGAATTCATATCCGAGGCACGTCTCAGCGTCTTCAATATGAATCGGCTACTGATCTTCCTGTCTCAGACCAGCGTTAAATGGTGGCAACCTGATACAAGAGCGCGGCTTCAGACTCTGCTGCGGGATATTCGGTCCCTTACCGAGCATGCCAGTTTTCTTGCCACTCGCGTTAATTTCATTCTCGATGCAACTCTGGGCATGATTAATATTGAGCAGAACAAGATCATCAAGATCTTCTCGGTTGCTGCCGTTGTTTTTCTGCCCCCGACGCTCATTGCCAGTATGTACGGCATGAATTTCAAGCACATGCCGGAACTGGAATGGCTATTCGGATATCCCATGTCTATTGGCCTCATGATAATGGCCGCGGTGCTGCCTTACTGGTACTTTAAACGTAGAGGATGGCTCTGATAGGCGACACGCAAAAAGCAATGCGTGATTCCCGGGTAATCCCCCGACCGATGCTGTTTCCCGTAGGGCGGCCCATGGCCGCCATTTTCGTTTTTGGGCAGGTTCACCCTGTGGCGGGCACGGCCCGCCCTACGTTCTGGCATTTTAAGCGTAGGGGATGGCGCTGATACGCGACACACGAAACAGTGGTGGGTGAGTCTGTAAAATACCCCGACCGATGCTGTTTCCCGTAGGGCGGCCTATGGCCGCCATCTTCACTTTTAGGCCGATTCACCTTGTGACGGGCACGGCCCCGCCCTACGTTCTCGCATTTTAAGCGTAGAGGATGGCTCTGATAGGCGACACGTGAGACAGTGGTGAGTGCGTCTGTGAAATCCCCCGAACGATTCTGTTTCCCGTAGGGCGGCCTATGGCCGCCATCTTCACTTTTAGGCCGATTCACCCTGTGGCGGGCACGGCCCCGC
>JACRDF010000028.1 GCA_016212925.1 Desulfomonile tiedjei | reverse complement strand
TCAGGTATTTTTGCCATAATTCATGCAAGGAGCTATTTTCGGAGACCTTGGCGAGGCCGCCGGAGGCAGACCTTACTTTCACCTGCTTCTCCACAAAGACCTTTCCTTCCCCTTCCTTAAAGAATTTTACTGTATTCAATGGGGAAGGTAATTCCTCGTCTCCGAACCCCAAAGGCGGCAGGACAATGGCCCGGTCCCGGATTTCGTCTTCAAACACCGTCTGCATCTTCTGCCCCAGTTTGATGGCTGCGTGGATGGCAAATAACACCAGATCAACATAAGGCAACATGTTCCCCTCCTTTGTAACATTCCGCCCGGTTGTCCCCGGTTACAAGTCCCATTAAGCTGCCTTAAAAACTTTGCGGTAATTGGGAACAATGCCCCCGGCGCCCTCAGGGGGAACATTTTCGGATGGTTGCGGGATGCAGACTGGCCAATAACTTAGTTATAATGTGAAATTATGCCGGGTTGGAAAATTTATAATACCGAATGGCATGCAGCTTTAAAGATGGCGCCGGTTGGCGCCGGTAATTGGTGAAAGGTTGGTTTAATCGAGCAAACAGAAATGAATGATGCCACCCCACACCCAATTTGAAATATTTATTAAAATTTGTCAATGACAAAAAATGACTGATATGCTCACTTTATTGGTCGATACTGAGGGATTCTTAATTTTTCCTTGACTCGATTATTGCAGTTACGATAGATTCGCCTTACTTTACCTGTAAATAACGGATTTATTCCTTAACCCGGATGACAGGCCGGCCGACACCGACTTGCCCTATTCTGAATCGCTTTCCTGGACCCTGATTATTAACACCCAAAAGAATTTGGGGCTGATCAATGCGTCAGGAACGTTCCTTGCCTGGTAAGCACAATTTTCCTAATTTTGCCGCCTTCCCGTATGACAAATTAGACAGTTACCTGCCTGGGCGAAAGGGGTGTAAGTGAACCTATGACCAGAAAAGGCTGTTGATGCCGCGAAAGGACGGGATTATGGACGACATCTTCATCTCGTATTCCCGAAAAGACAAAGCCTTTGCCGCCCGGCTCCACGAGGCCCTGAAGGCTCGCCAGCGGGAGGCCTGGGTGGACCTGGAGGACATCCCCCCCACCGCGGAGTGGCGGGAGAAGATCAAGGCTGGCATCGAAGGGGCCCGGGCCTTTGTCTTCGTGCTCAGCCCCGACTCCATGGCCTCCCCGGAGTGCCTGAAGGAGGTCGATTACGCCGCGGCCAGCCACAAGCGTCTCATCCCGGTGGTCTGCCGGGGGGTTGATGCCCAAACCGTGCCCGAGGCCCTGGGCTGCCTTAACTGGATTTCCATGCAGGAGCAAGACGACTTCGAGAAACAGGTGGACCTCCTCCTCATCGCGGTGGACACCGACCTGGAGTGGGTGGACGCCCACACCAATCTCCTGGAAAAGTCCACGGAGTGGGACCGCAAGGGCCGGGAGAAGAGCCTGCTCCTCCGGGGCGGGGAACTCCGCAAAGCGGAGGACTGGCAGGTTGAAAGCGGCGGTAAAGAGCCCAAGCCTACGGAACTCATGGGGCAATTCATTCTAGCCAGCCGAAAAGGGGAGACCAGCCGGCAGCGGAGATTGTTAGCAGGGGTGGGACTGGCCCTGGTGGTGGCAGTGACGTTGGCCATAGTGGCTTTTTTCCAATACCGGGAAGCCGACCGGCGGGGCAAGATCGCTCTGTCCCGGCAGTTAGCGGCCCAGAGCAAAAGCCTGTTGGGGAAGGAAAGGCTTGATAAGGCCTTATTGCTGAGTCTGGCAGCGGGCCGGGTGCAGGAAACCCTGGAAGCGAAAAGCAGCTTGTTGTCGGCGCTGATGCACGAACCGTATCCCCTTTCCTTTCTTCATGGCCATACGAAGAGGATAAGAACCCTGGCTTTCAGTCCGGACGGCAAGACTTTGGCCTCGGGAAGCAGTGATAAAACCATCATTTTATGGGATGTAGCCGCCCGGCAGCCCCTGGGTTCCCCCTTAACCGGTCACAGTGCTGACAGAACCAGCGCGGTCTTCAGTCCCGACGGCAAAATTCTGGCCAGCGCCAGCGAAGACAAAACCATCATTTTATGGGACCTGGCCGCCGGAAAGCCCCTGGGGCCAGCTCTTCAAGGACACTCCGATACGGTGTTCAGCCTGGCCTTCAGTCCGGATGGCAAACTCCTGGCCTCGGGTGCGAAGGGCACCCTGATCTTGTGGGACATGAACGCCAATCCCCCCCTTGGGCGCCCGCTCGCAGGCCACACCAGTTTTGTAAGCGCCCTGGCCTTCAGCCCGGACGGGAAAATTTTGGCTTCGGGAGATAACCTAAAAATCATCTTTTGGGAGGCGGCGACCACCCAGCCCCTGGGACCCCCGCTGGCGCACCCGGGGTGGGTGAATAGCCTGGCCTTTAGTCCGGACAGCAAAACCCTGACTTCTGTGCACCAAGAAAATGAAGTCATCCGGTGGGAGGTAGCGGGCGGCAAAGAACTCAGCCGCTTTGGACTCGGGAGCAGCCCTGCGGTTTTGACCAGCGCGGCTTTCAGCGCCAACGTCAGCATGTTGGCCTCTGGGAGGCTAGATAGGACCTTCACCCTTTGGGATGTAAAAAAACAGCGCCCTTCAGTTGCACCTTTAACAAGTCATGCCCACCCGGTGGATGCAGTGGCCTTCAGTCCGGACGGCCAGACTTTGGCCTCCGGCAGCCGGGACGGTGACATTATTTTGTGGGATTTGTCCGGAACTCAGGTTCTGGGGAAAACCATACTACCCTTCCGAGATGAAGAAATCTCAAATGGAAAAGTAACCGGGCGCTTTTCCAGTGTGGCCGTCAGCCCAGACGGCAAAATTCTGGTTCAGATCAACAGAGAAAAATCCGTCATCCGTAAAGACCAAATAACCAAGTTCCTGGAGTCTGTCGCAGGCCTCAGCGGAGACGACAAACCATCCGCTGAAGATATCTCAAAGGCTAAATCAGTTCTGACTGCCGGGTTGGTGGCCAAAGAGAAGGACCCCGCCATCACGCTCCGGGACCTGACCACCAGGGAACCTTTGGGACCGCCCCTGCCGGGCCTTAATGACGCCAAAGAATTTTCCAAGGTGTTCTTCAGTCCGGACGGTAAATTCCTGGCCACGGTGAAGGACGATACCACCATCCTGGTATGGGAGACCGCGACTCAAAAGCTCCTGGAATCCCCTGCGGAGGGCAACGGCGTTAAGGTGTGGAGCCTGGCCTTCAGCCCGGACGGCAGGATTCTGGCAGCCGGGCAAGACGACAAAAAGATAGTGCTGCGGGAGCTACCCAGCCTCAAACCCCTGGATAAACCCTTCACCGGCCACACCAGCGGGGTTTTCACCCTGGCTTTCAGTCTGGACGGGAAGACCCTGGCCTCGGGTGACGGGAAGAAAACGATCCTCTTCTGGGACGTGGCCACGGGCCGCGCCTTAAGCCCGCCGCTGGCGTACCATTCATTGGCGATGGAAAGCCTGGCTTTTAGCCCGGATGGCCGCATTCTGGCGTCAGGAAGCGGGGATCAAAGCATCATCTTGTGGGATGTGGCCAGCCACCGGCCCCTGGGGCCGCCTCTGACCGGCCATAATTTCGGGGTAAAATCCGTCGGATTCAGCCCCGATGGCAAGACCCTGGCCTCGGCAAGCCACGAGGGTTCCATTATTCTCTGGGACCTGGCCACCCGCCTGCCGTTGGGGCCGCCTTTAAAAGGCCAAACCGGCGCTGATTATTTGTTCTTCTATCCCGACGGCAAGACCCTGATCTCCGGTAGTAAATACAAGACCATCCAATGGGATATGGCCCCGGAGATCTGGAAATCCCGGGCCTGCCGGATCGCCAACCGCAATCTCACCCGGGAGGAGTGGGCCCGGTACCTGGGGGATGAGCCCTACTGTAAAACCTGCCCAAACCTACCGGAGCCGGAGGAAGAAAAGGAAGCAAAATAAAAATGATGCTCTTGGCGGTGCCGGGTCGACGAGCCATAACCATGGATTTGCGGCCATAGACACCTAAACCGAGAGTTCAAGGCACGATAGCTTTTCCGAACTTATTGCTTCTTTTGCACCATCTAAAAGGAGAATGCCCATGACCCGTCCCCTCTGTTTCGTCCTCATGCCCTTTGGGAAAAAGCCTAATATCGGGGGGGGGATGGTGGACTTTGACGCGGTGTATCGAGAGCTCATCGCCCCGGCCATTGACGCGGCCGGGCTGGAGCCGCTCCGGGCCGACGAGGAGATGACCGGCGGCATCATCCACAAACCCATGTTCGAGCGCCTGATCCTCTGTGAATACGCGGTGGCGGACCTGACCACCGCCAACGCCAATGTCTTTTATGAATTAGGCGTGCGCCATGCCGTGCGGCCCTGGAGCACGGTCCTCATTTTCGCGGCCGGGGGCAGCCAACTCCCCTTTGACGTGGCCCCGCTTCGAGCCCTGCCCTATCAATTGACTCCCGAGGGTGCTCCGGCCGAGGTGGCGGCCACTAAAGAGGCCCTGACCCAACGCCTTTTGGAAGCCAAAAAGACCGCGACGGATAGCCCCATTTTTCAACTCGTGGAAGGCTATCCCGATATCGACCATACCAAGACCGATGTGTTCCGCGACCGGGTCCAATATTCCAGCGAGATGAAGGCCCGGTTGGCCGAGGCCCGGGGCCGAGGGGTGGACGCGCTCCGGGCCGTGGAGCAGGAACTCGGGGTGATCGAAGACGTGGAATCCGGGGTGGTCATCGACCTTTTTCTCTCCTACCGGGCGGTGGAGGCCTGGCCGGAAATGCTTGCACTGGTAAAGAAAATGGCCCCGCCCCTGGCCGCCACGGTCATGGTCCAGGAGCAACTGGCCCTGGCCCTCAACCGGGGAAAAAAGGGCGAGAAGGCCGAGGGAGTGCTCTTGGAACTCCTGAAACGGCGCGGTCCCAGCAGCGAGACCTATGGCATTCTCGGCCGGGTCTATAAGGATCGTTGGGAAGCGGCGATCAAGACCGGGCAAGGATTTCTCGCCCGGGGGCTGCTGGACAAGGCGATTGAGGCCTATCTGTCCGGCTTCGAGGCTGACTGGCGCGATGCCTACCCCGGCATCAACGCCGTAACTCTGATGGAGCTCAAAGAGCCTCCCGATCCCAGGCGGGAGCAGCTCCTGCCGGTGGTGGCCTACGCGGTGGAGCGCCGCATGGCCGCGGGCAAACCGGACTACTGGGATTATGCCACTCGTCTGGAGCTGGCGGTCCTGGCCAAAGACGAGGAGAAGGCCCTGGGGGCCCTGGGAGATGCCCTGGCCGCGGTCAGGGAAAGCTGGGAGCCAAAAACTACCGCCCGCAATCTGCGCCTTATCCGGGAGGCCAGAACCCGGCGCCAGGAAGAAGTGCCCTGGGCCAGGGAAATTGAGGAAGAACTGGAGCGCCGGGGGCAAGTGGTGTCTCAGCCTCAGATTTGATGGCCCGGAATGGCGTGAAAATAATCTTAGCAGTTCCTCATGGGCCTTCGGCCCACCCGTAAAGCATGAAAAAGTGGTAGGGCGGGCGTCTCGCCCGCCTCGGTAATCCGCACAGGCTGGAAAGCCTGGGCCACCAATTCTGAGAACTTTTCGGAATAGTTGCTCATGAGCCTTCGGCTTACCAGTAAGTTATGAAAAATTTATGGCAATCTCGGTATTAACTTTGAACTTTGGGCGATCATCCCCTTGACACAAGTATTTTCATGTGCTATCTTATCCCTAACAGACAAGGAGAAAGGGCCATGAAATACACGTTCAAACAGTTTCAAGCCGAATATCCAGATGATCGGGCTTGCCTTGAGAGAATCATGCAGGAGCAATATGGCGGAACTGAGTTTGTCTGCCCTTCCTGCAATGTCCTTTCTAAATTCCACGCCATGACCAAGCGCCGGGGTTATGCCTGTGATCGCTGCGGCCACCATTTTTATCCTTGTGTCGGCACCATTTTTGAGAAATCCCGGACCAAACTAACCCATTGGTTCTTTGCCATGTATTTAATGACCAGCACCCGCCACGGCGTAGCCGCCAAAGAATTGCAAAGGCAAATCGGCTGCACCTATAAAACAGCGTGGCGTATGGCTCACGAACTGAGAAAACTTATGGCCCAGGCCGATAACCACAAACCGCTTAAGGGCCATGTTGAAGTTGACGAAACAATTATTGGCGGTTATCAAAGCCGGGAAGTTACCAAACTCAGAGGGAGCAATAAAAGCATTGTTTTCGGCCTGAAAGAAAGAGACGGTATTTTGCGCTCCGGTCCTATCAAAGACGTGAAGCGAAGCACCCTTGACCCCCATATCCGCCACAATGTTGAGCCGGGAAGCACTATCAGTGCCGATGAATGGCCGGGATATAATGACCTTAAAGATGGTTATGAGCTTGGCCGCGTAAACCATAATTCTAAAGAGTATGTTAATGGTATCCATCATGTTAATAGCCTTGAAGGTCATTGGAGCCTTTTAAAGCGTGCAATTCGCGGTACTCATGTTCATGTTTCCGCTAAGCATCTTTGGAAATATGTGAGCGAGTTTAATTACCGTCATAATATGCGTAAATCCCATCACGCTATGTTTTATCGTCTGGTGGCTTCTTTTTCGCTGCCGCGCCTACTAGAGACGTGAAATCCTCTTTGTGTCGGGGATTATCTGCCTTTAAGGGGGGAATAACTGATTCCATCTCTGCGGCAGGAATTTTAGCTTCCCATGCAGCTTTTTGGGCCTCGCGCCTTTCTAACATCTGAGCAATCTCCAATAGCTCTATAAGTTTATAGATAGGTATGACCACACCCATACCATAAGATACTCGCCTGTCTTCATTTATACCTATCGCCGCAGCCATAATTTCATCAGGGGAAGCATTCCACGCACTTTGCCATATTCCAATTAAATAAATATTTTTAAGTCCAATTTGTGAACCCAATATGCCTTCATCATCATTTCTGCCAAAAGGGAATTCCATGGTTGGCCGTGCAAAAACGGGAGAACCACTTAATCCATCTACGCTTTGCGATTCAATTAAATAAGCTTCAACATATTCAGTCTTTCCAGTTAAGGAATCTCTTGCGGGAACCTTTTCATCGCTAGGTACCATCGCTACGTTACCAGTATGTACAACTGGTAAATTTCTTTTTATTCCTGTTAAAAATCTAAATAAACCAATTGTATAGCATACATCCCCTATGCCAATATTCTTTTCACCTATTGCTGCAATTAGTGTGTCTGGTAAATATAACGCGTCGTAAATTGATTGTTGGGTAATGCGACATTCGATAATCGCTATATCGACACTTTCATCAGGATGATAGCCCCATTCAATTTGATCTATATGTAAGTTATCAACTAAGCCATCTTTTCTGTTAAGCCTGATAATAAAGGGATTATCTCCTAGTGCTTTCGCTACATGCTTTGCCGTTACTAAATATGCACCCCCTTTATATCCAAGCAAAAAACCAGTACCAGCACAATAAATGCCGCTTTTCTCAGAACTATCTTCAATCCCCAAAAATACAACACATTTCCGCAGATCATTGTCAATTTTCATATAAATCCCTGGGCCAAAAGAATAGTCCCTATGTTCTGGACCCAGGGTATATTTTAGCATGGATTCCCGCTGAGAAAGTAAAGTATTTATGGCGATTATCCCCTATAGATTCCTATATTCTTGTGCTATGGTGATTTTGCCCAAATCCAATATTCAGGAGGTTAGGAGCCATGCTTCCTAAGATTTGTCCTCTTAGACTTGCCCCTTCATCAAAACCGGGGAACCAGACTTACGATTTTTGCACCCCAAATTGTGCCTTATACCTTGATTATGCAGGCAAGTGTGCAATTAACTATACTGCCGAAGTCCTCCATAAAATGCAGTTAACCGGAAAATAAAAAGGGTAAAGAGCTTAAATAAGCAGCCATTTCGGAGCTAGACTTATACCCAAACAGAGCTTCAATATCTGCTTGGGTTATGTCGCCTTCAGCTTTGACAAACATTTTTACAAGGTCAACCATCTTGTCCCGGAGAACTTCGCGCTTAGATTTTTGCTCAGTCATTTTTCGTATCCTTTCATTTTATTTGCCTGTGATAATAGGTTACAGCCAAGACAGCGGGACCATT